>CADEDX010000545.1 GCA_902826195.1 uncultured Bradyrhizobium sp.
AGTGAGGGCACGAAAAAAATGTTTGAAGTCGTCCGCCTGCGACGCGACGGGCGCTACTTTGTCGAGATTCGCGGCAAGCAAATCATCGAAGAATGGGGGCCTTTCAAGACTGAAGACGAGGCAGATGAGTTTTGCTCCAGGATCGTCGAGAAGGCCGTTCAACTCGGTGGCGTTGAAATCCCCGGCGGCAGACCGAATTGAGGGAGACCGGACATGGCGAGCGATTTGAGGCTCGACGATATGCTAAAGGCGCAGCAGTGGGAGCGTGCCAAAGGGGAGAGATTCGCGCATTTGTCGCGATGCAGGGATCGTATTCGACCGGGAGCCCGCCGGGCGAAACCGCCGACGAAACTAAGCGGTGGCAAGAGTTGTCGAAACTGGTCGACCAGTTCTTTGTTGATGTGGAAGATAACGCTTTGCATGAATGAAAAGAGCCCCATCGCTGGGGCTCTTTTTGCGTCCGGTGTCTGGCGTCATGCGACTTGTTGCTGCCAGCGCCAGGCTGTCGCCCGCGGCAACCCGGTGGCCTTGCGCACGGCCGCCGGCGAGGGATCTGCGCCGTGGCGCGCGCGATAGGCTGTCACGAAGCTCGCCACCTGCTCGCGCCGTTCATTCGTCTGCTTTGCCCGCCGGGTGCCGCGGGGCGGCTGCGGCGGCTCGTCGGCGATCGGGGCGAACACCTCTGGCGCCGGCAGATCCGTGACCGGATACGACGTCTGCGCGCTGTCGCCAGGCGCCGGCGTCGCTGCGTGCTGGCGCAGGGCGATGTGGCCGAAGCAGAGCGTCCCGAGCTCGGCGATCAGCACCAGGATATAGGGCTGGATCATCGCCAGCGCCGCGGCGATCGCCTCGGCAGATCCTGGCCACCCGAGCGTCGCCAGGACGTGGCCAAGGTGGCGATAGCCGGCGTCGGGTGCACGCGCCGGTGCCGCTGCCGCCAGCTGCCGCTCGAGATCGGCCACCCGTGACCAGGCGGCCGCGACGCGTTCCGTCTTGCGCTGGCATTGCGTGCCGACCTTGACGCACTCGCGCTTGGCCTCGGCAGCCGCGTGCGTGTGATCGCGACGAGCCGTTTCGATATCGCCGGCGAGCTTGGTGCGCCGATCGACGTCGGCGGCGAGCGCCGTTGCCTTCCATGTTGCGACCTCGGCGTTGCGCACGCCGCTGGCGGTGATGATGTAGGCCGTTCCTGCCAGGAACAGGACAGCCAGTCCGGCCGCCGGCAGCAGGCGCCAGGCGCGCGCCTCGCCGATGACGTAGTGCCCGGCGGCGATCGTGCCGATCAGCGCCAGGCCGGTGAGGATGTGGGCGGTAGTGATCGGGGCGCCGTGGCGCAGGACATCCTCGAATAGGACGTAAGCGGTTCCGACCGCGAACAATGCGGCGAGGATGATTGCCCCGCCTCGGGAGTTGCTGTAGCTAGTCATCTAAGGGTTTTCCTCTGGTGATGCAGTGGAGATCCGAGGGCCGGCGATCGTTTGCAGCGATCGGGCGGCCCGCTTTCGTTGTGCCGATGCAATTGCCCCGGCGATTTGCAGACTACGCCGATTTGCTTAATAATTCAATCTAGCCAGCGCGGCTAATTGGTAACAGACAAAGCACAATTTCGTTTATTGCCCGCCTGATGCGCCGGCGCCATGCCTGGCCGCGACATGCGGACCGATCCAGGTTCCCGCCCGTGGTTGCCCCGTAAACTGCGCACCTCACTCCCTCACTCGAGGCGGCGCATGGATATCCCCTATTCTGAGCGGACACGGGTCTATGTGCTCACGGCCGGGCAAACCGGGCCGTTCGATTTCAATTTTCCGCTCAAAGCTGCCGTCGATCTGAAAGTTGTGCGCCGTCGCGGCGGTGGCGATACGACGCTGGTGCTTGATACCCATTACAGCGTGACGCTGGTCGGTTCGCCGGCGGGCGCGACGGGTTGCACAGTCACCTTACTCGACGACGATGCGCTGGCGGATGATCAATTGATCCTCGAGGGCCTGCGCGTCCCGGCGTCGTCGACGAGTTGGTCGGCAACCGGGCCGTTCACGGCCGCCATGCTGCAGGATCTGCTCGAGAAACAGACGATCCTGCTGCAGGAACTGCGCCGCGACGTCGATCGCGCCGTGCGCCGGCATCCGGCCGACGAGTCCACCGAAAGCCTGCTGCTGCCGCTCGATCGTGACGTCGGCATCGGTCTCGACGCTGATGGCGGCATCACGGCGCACGAAGGCACCGGCGGCGGCGGGGGCGATTTTCCGTCGCTGCCGATCTCGATCGACAACGGCGGCACGGGTGCCGACACAGCGGCGGAAGCGCGCGCCAATCTTGAGGCGATATCGGACGACGAGGTGCCGGATCTCGTCGCCGAGTATCTGCTCGACGAGGGTGCCGAAGCGCGTCGGCGCCTGCGCCAGTCGCTGCAGGTGGAGTCCTATACGCAGGTCGATCCGCCGGCGTCGCCGACGAACGGCCAGCAATGGATCATTCCGGCCGCCGGCGCGACAGGTGTGTGGGCTGGCAAAGCGAACCAGCTGGCCAGGCGTGAATCGGGTGCGTGGGTGTACGCGACGCCGGAAGCCGGGTGGACGGCCTGCGCCGCCGACAGCGATGTTTTCCTGCTGTATCATGAGGGCGCCTGGCTGGTGATCTCGGCGCCAACGCTGCCGGGATCTCTCACCAGTCTGCGCATGTATCACCGCGTCGCGTCGGGCGTAGCATCCGGCACGGCGGGCGCCGGCACGCACGCGCGGGCGCTCAATGTCGGCACCAGTGACATCCCCGGGTGCACGGTCGATACGATTTCCGGCAGCGCCACGCTCGAGGCCGGCGGCAACTATCTCGTGGTCGGCCTGCAATCGTTCCACGCGTTGACCGCTGCGACCGTGGCGCATGTGTTGCCCGAAATTTACGATCTCACGACAGCGACCCGATATCCGGGCGCGACGGTCGCCATCGTCAATCCGTCGTCGGCCGGCACCGGCGTCGTGGCGAGCGTGATGGCGGTGCTGGCGCCGGAAGTGACGACAGATATTTATCTGCGTTACCAGGTGACGGGCGCCTCTGGCGTCGGGCTCGGTCTGCCGCATGGCCTGCTGGCAACCGACGAGCAATATGCGCAGCTGCTGGTCATCCGGTTGGATGCGCTGAAAGGTCCGCAAGGCGATCCGGGGCAGCAAGGTGCGACGGGGCCCAACACGGGCCTCGATTTTGCCTGGGATACCGGCACGACCGACTCCGATCCTGGTGCGGGCCGCGCACGCGTGTCGACGCAAACGCCGGCCGCGTCGGGCTGGCTCTATATCTCGAAAACGGATCGCAACGGCGTCTCTACCGGCACGACGATCTCCGACTGGGGTAGCTCCGATTCGGCGACGAAAGGGCATGCGCGGTTGTTCCAATTGGACACGCGCGCCAAGCAACTCGAGCTTCGCGTTACTGGGGCTGTCGTCGACGGCACGACCTATTGGAAAGTGCCGTTTGTTGTGACCGGGGCCGGCACGGCGCCCGACAATAATGCCGTCATGGCGGTGATGTTTGAGGGCGCCGGCGACGCCGGCACCGATGGCGCTGGATCATTCGTCTTTCACCGCTGGGTGTTTACCGCGGTCGGCGCCGAAACAAGCCTGTCCGGCCTCGACGACGCTCTGGTGCCGCTGTCCTATCAGGTCGGCGCCGAACGGCTGTTCATCAACGGCGTGTTGATGGTCGGCGGCGGCGAGGATTACACCGCTACGACGGGATCGACGATCACGGGCCTGGCCGCGCTCACGGCCGGCGACGTGGTCACGATCGAAAGCTACGTCGGATCGCCGAATGTGATGGACATCACCCGGCGGTGGACGCGCAGCGCCACGACGGCGATGGCGGACCCTGGCTCGGCGGGAGTATTCCGGCTCGACAATGCGTCATTTGCCAGCGTGACGGCGATGGCGATCCGCTATGTCTCGGCCGACGTTGGCGCGCCGGATCTGGGCAATTGGATCAAGAGTTGGGACGACAGCACCAACACGGTCAAGGGCGAATTGCATATCCGCAACGCCACTGGCGCGGTGGAGGCGATCTATAAGCTCGGCGCCGTGACGGACAACACGACCTGGGGCCAGGTCGCGCTCACCTATGTCTCGCATAATGGTTCGCCGGCAGCCGAGGATTACTATTTTTCGATCTCGCGCGCTGGCGACAAGGGGGCCGATGGTCTCGGCGCCGGCGACGTGCTGGCGGCGGATCTGATCGCGACCACGAATGGCGACGGCGCGTCCATGGTGGGCGTCGAGGATGCCGGCGGGCACCTCGAGGCGGTCACGGTCGAGGCGGCTCTCGCCGAGCTCGCGCGGGCGAGCATGGATCAGCCGCGCAATCTCGGCATCAATTTCACGGTTGCAGGCGGTGCGCTGACGATCACGCTGCTGGGTGCAGACGGCAACAATCCGAGTGCAAGCAATCCGGTTCGGATACCATTTCGCGATGCGACGCTGGCGACGGGAACGCCACAGGTGCGTCGTGTCACGGCGGCAATGTCGCTGGTCGTGTCGTCGGGATCGACATTAGGCGTGGCGGCTACTGCGGTCGCGTTCCGGCTGTGGGTGGTCGCGTTTGACGATGCCGGAACGGTGCGGCTCGGCGTGATGAACGCGGCCGACGCCACGCGGATCTATCCGCTGCGCCGCATCGGTGTGGCGTCCTCGACGGCAGAGGGTGGCGCGGGCGCTGCCGATAGCGCCGGCGTGATTTACACCGGCACGGCGGTGACATCTAAGGCCTTCCGGGTGCTGGCCTG
>CADEDX010000546.1 GCA_902826195.1 uncultured Bradyrhizobium sp.
TTCGACGGACGAGCGGAATTCCAACGGGAAGCCGAGATCGACGCCCGTGCCGCGGTAATAGATCGTCGGCGCGAAGCCGAGCTGCGCCACGATCCGGCGGCCCATGTAGAGATCCAACAGAATGCCGGCATAGGCGTCCAAGCCGGCATTGGAATTCATCATCATTCCGCCGAACGGCTTGAAGATCCAAAGCTTGGTGTCGTCGCGGTATTCCATCGCCCAGGCCGCGGCGACCTTATGCTGCTGGATCACGTCCCAGCCGCCGGCCTGAAAAGTCAGGAACGCGGGGTCGTCGGTGCGCGGGGCCGTGCTGTCGCCGGCGCGCGCGGGCGCGCTCGCGAACGCAAAAGCGAACGCCGCCAAAACCCAAGCAGCTCGAACAACCCATCGCACGATGGCAGGAACCCCTAAGGAGCCAAAGTAAAACGGCTTTTCGCCATTTTAAGCAAGCCGGGGGCGGTGCGGAAGCCCTGGAATCGGCCTAACTGGCCTTGGCCAGGGCCAGGGTCTTGAAACGTTCCGTGGCTTCGACCAGCCGGGACCGGATGCCGGGTTCCATGGCCGAGTGGCCGGCGTCGGGAACCACGAAATATTCGGCTTCCGGCCAGGCCTGGACCAGATCGTCCGCGCTGCGGATGGGGCACACCATGTCGTAGCGGCCCTGGACGATGGTGGTCGGGATATGCCGGATGCGGTCGATATGCGCCAGCAATCCGCCCTCGGGCAGGAAGGCGTCGTTCATGAAGTAATGGGCTTCGATCCGCGCCAAGCCCAAGGCCATGCGCTCCTGGCCGAAATTGGCCACCGTCTCGGGGCTCGGCAGAAGCGTGGAGCAGGAGCCTTCATAGGTGCTCCAGGCGCGCGCGGCGGGCATCACGCAGCCGATCGTGCCGGGCATCATGCTGCAGTCCAACTTCAAGGGGCTTAAGCGGATGGCGGATCTGTGCGGCACGGCGATACCGACGCGCATTGCCGATCTCTATGAAGGGCTGGATGGCGACGCGGAGACGCGCGATCTCGTGACGGCGCATGTCGCGGCTGAGCTGTGTCACAGGCTTGCGGAGCAGGGCGTCGACCATTTCCATTTCTACACGATGAACCGCGCGGGCCTGTCGTTGTCGACGTGCCGGCTGCTGGGCATCAAGCCGGAGGTGAGAGCGTGAGTGATCCCGCGATCCGCATTGCGCTTGTGACGCTGGGCGTCGAGGATCTTGGCCGCGCATCCGCTTTCTATGAAGCGATGGGCCTGAAGCGGTCGCGCGCCTCTCAGCCGACATTTTACATGTACGACATGGCCGGCGTGGTGCTGGCGCTGTTTCCGAACGACATGCTGGCCGAGGACGCGGGCGTGGAGGGCGAGGGACATGGCTTTCGCCGCGCGACGCTGGCGTGGAATGTGGCGGACGCGGCGGCGGTTGATGCCGGCTTTGCGCGCGTGATGGCTGCGGGAGCGGTCAGCCTGAAGCCGCCGTACAAGACGTCGTGGGGCGGCTATGTCGGGCACTTTGCCGACACGGAGGGGCACCTCTGGGAAATCGCGCACAATCCTTTCTTTCCGCTGGACGCCAATGGCGCGGTTTCGGTTCCACCCCCTCGCGAAGGAGTCAAAAAATGACCCGGCAGGAACGCATTGCGAAGCTGAAGCAGACCGCGAAGGAGCGCGTCCTGATCCTCGATGGATCGTGGGGCGTGATGTTTCAGAAGATGGGGCTGCAGGAGAGCGATTATCGCGGCGAGCGGTTTGCGACCCACGCGGGGCAGATGAAGGGGAATAACGACATCCTGTGCCTGACGCGGCCGGACCTCGTAGCGCAGCTGCACGAGATGTATTTCGACGCCGGCGCCGACATCTCCGAGACGAACACGTTCTCCGCGACGACGATCGCGCAGGACGATTACAAGCTCGACGCCAAGGCGGTGTGGGACATCAACTATGAAGGCGCGCGAATCGGGCGCGAGGTGGCGGACAGGTTCACGGCGAAACAGCCCGACAAGCCGCGCTTCCTCGCCGGTTCGATGGGCCCGCTGAACAAGATGCTGTCCATGTCGTCCGACGTGAACGATCCGGGCGCGCGGCTCGTCGATTTCGACGAGGTTTACCGCGCCTATCGCGAGCAGGTGAAAGCGCTGAACGAGGGCGGGGTCGATCTCTACCTGATCGAGACGATCACCGACACGCTGAACGCCAAGGCCGCAATCAAGGCGATCATGGATCTGGAGGCCGAGGGCCTTGAGCATCTGCCGATCTGGATTTCGGGAACGATCACGGACCGGTCTGGCCGCACCCTTTCAGGGCAGACGACGGAAGCGTTCTGGAATTCGGTCAAGCACGCGAAGCCTTTCGCCGTGGGCTTCAACTGCGCGCTGGGCGCGGACCTGATGCGCCCCTTCATTGTCGAGATGGCGCGCGTGGCGGATACGCTGGTCGCAGCCTATCCGAACGCTGGCCTGCCCAACGAGATGGGGCAGTATGACGAGCAGCCGCACGAAACCGCGCACGCCGTGGAAGCGTGGGCGAAGGAGGGGCTGGTCAACATTCTCGGCGGTTGCTGTGGCACCACGCCGGACCACATCCGGCATGTTGCGGAGTCGGTGAAGGGCATTGTGCCGCGCCAGCCGCCGGTGCGCGCAAAGGCGCTGAGGCTGGCCGGGCTCGAACCGTTTGAGTTGGCGTGATGGCTAAGTTCTACGACAGCCTGAACGACAAGCATGTCGCCTTCATCAAGGCGCAGAAGATGTTCTTCGTGGCGACCGCGCCGTTGTCGGATGCGGGGCGTGTGAACCTGTCGCCGAAGGGCTATGACAGCTTTCGGATCATCGGACCCAATCGCGTGGCCTATGCCGATCTTGGCGGATCGGGCGCGGAGACGCTGGCGCATGTTCGCGAGAACGGACGGATCACCTTCATGTTCTGCGCCTATGAGGGTGCACCGAACATCATGCGGCTCTATGGTCGCGGCGAGGTAATGCAATTCAACGATCCCGGCTTTCCGGACGAGATCGCGAAGTTTGCGCCGGGCCACGAGCGCGCCCGCGACATCATCTTCGCGGACATCCAGCAGGTGCAGGACAGCTGTGGTTGGGGTGTGCCGTTCTACGACTTCAAGGGGGAGCGCGACCAGCTGCGCCGCTACATCGACCATGCGGACCTTGAGGACTGGCATGAGAGCCGGCTGACGAAGAATGCGCTGAGCATCGACGGTTTGCCGGGAATGCAGCGCACGAAGGCGGCAGAATGATGCGGTTGGCAGTAACAGCGCTTGCAGCGATCGGCCTCAGTGGCTGCGTCATCGCGGATGTGACCGGGGTGGCGGACACCTCGCCTGCGGGCGCCATCCAGCGGCAGTATGCGTCGCCGACGGCGTTCTACGCCAAGCACATCGTCATTCCGCCGGGCTATGCGACGATCCGCTTGCCGGGGATCATTCCCGACGAAAGCGCGTTCAGCGGCGACACCGAGGCGCAGGCCGAGAGCGTGTTCCGCAAGATAGCCGCTTCGCTGAAAGAGGCGGGCGCCAGCGAGGGCGACGTTGTCGCGATGACTGTCTATCTCGCCGCGCCCACGCCGGGCGGGAACATGGATTTCGACGGCATGATGCGCGCCTATCGCCCCCACTACGGCAGCGATGCACAGCCCAATCGGCCGGTGCGGTCGACGGTGCAGGTCGCGGGCCTTGTGCGGCCGGGCATACTGGTCGAGATCGAAGTCACGGCCGCCGGGCCGAGCAGGGCATCGGCCAAGTAGACATGGAAAGCTATTCCGCAGCCAGCCTGATGGCCTCGATGCGCGAGGCGCTTCAAGCGATTGCACCTGTGCTCGACCGGGTTGGCGTTCATCACCGCCCCGCAGAGGCGACTTACGATGGCTGGGAAGATCTGGAAGCACAGATATTCAGATCTGTGATCGGCGAGCCCGCAGAACTGGCGGGCGCATATCCGATGGCCAGATACGGCTTCAGTCTTGAGAGCTATGCCGAACTGAGTTTCCTGAACTTGGCGGGCAATGGCGCGCATAAGCTCGCATTTGTCCGGTTTCAGTCTGAGGGGGAATCTTTTGACTCAGTCCTCGGTGCGCAGCTCCAGCCCACTACGTTTGCTGTAATCGGAACTACCATCGTGCCATTCGACAAGGCGCACTTCGAGTTGTGTGCGAGCAGGCGCGACGGCGTTCAATCATTCGCGAATTTGAGTTACTGACATGACCCAATCCACCGCCTCCTTCATCAACATTGGCGAGCGCACGAACGTCACCGGATCGGCGGCGTTCAAGAAGCTGATTGTCGAGGGCAAGTATGCCGAGGCGGTCGATGTCGCGCGCCAGCAGGTGCAGAACGGCGCGCAGATCATCGACGTCAACATGGACGAGGGGCTGCTGGATTCGAAGGCGGCGATGCGCACTTTCCTGCGCCTGATCGCGGCTGAGCCGGACATCGCCAAGGTTCCGATCATGGTGGATTCCTCGAAGTGGGATGTCATCGAGGAAGGCCTCAAGAACGTCCAGGGCAAGGCGATCGTCAACTCGATCTCGATGAAGGAGGGCGAGGCGCAGTTCCTCGATCAGGCGCGCAAGGCATTGAGCTATGGCGCAGCTGTGGTTGTCATGGCGTTTGACGAGCAGGGGCAGGCCGATACGGCGGCGCGCAAGTACGAGATTTCGAAGCGCGCCTATGACCTCTTGGTCGGCATCGGCTTTCCGCCGGAAGATATCATCTTCGATCCCAACATTTTCGCCGTCGCGACCGGGATCGAGGAGCACAACAAC
>CADEDX010000547.1 GCA_902826195.1 uncultured Bradyrhizobium sp.
GCCGCCGGCAGCCGCCCGCACGCGCTGGGTGATGTTCTGGGTGGCGCCGCGCTGCTGCTCGACCGCCGCCGAAATCGAGGTGGCGATGTCGCTGATACGCTCGATAGTCTGGCCGATCGCCTTGATCGCGCTGACCGACTCTTCGGTGGCAAGCTGCATGTTGCCAATCTGGCTGGAGATCTCCTCGGTGGCCTTCGCAGTCTGGCCCGCGAGGCTCTTGACCTCCTGTGCCACCACGGCAAAGCCGCGGCCGGCGTCCCCTGCCCGCGCCGCCTCGATGGTGGCGTTAAGCGCCAGCAAGTTGGTCTGCTCGGCAATCGAGGTGATCAGTTTCACCACGTCGCCGATCCGGGCGCCGGCTTCAGACAATTCGTTGATGCGCTGGTCGGTGGCGGTGGCCTGCTTGACGGCGTCGGCCGCGATCCCGTTCGATTCCTGGACCCGGCGGGTGATTTCCGCGATCGAGCTGGAGAGTTCATCGGAAGCAGTCGCCGCGGTGCGGACATGCTCGGAGGCGGTCTCGGACGCGCTGGCCGACTTGCCGGAAAGCCCCGCGGTGGTCCGCGCGGTCTCGGTCAATTGTCGCGCGACGCGCTCGAATTCGCCGGAGGAAGAAAGCACCCTGTCGAGGATGCTGCCGACGCTGGCCTGGAACTCGTCGACGAAGCCGCGCAGTTCAGCCTTGCGCTGATCGGCGGCGGCAATGGCGGCCGCGGTCTGTTCTTCGCGCATCCGGCGGCGTTCGGCCGAATTGTTCTTGAAGACGGCGAGCGTCCGCGCGATTTCGCCGATCTCGTCCATGCGATCCTCGCACTCGATCGCGACATCGGCCTTGCCTTGGGCGATCGCGGTCAACGAAGCCGTGACCGAGGTCAACGGCCTGGTCACCTGGCGCACGATCAACGTGGTCAGAAGCATGACAAGCAGCGCTGCGACGCCGGCTGCGATCGCCATGTTCTGAATGGCGTGCGACAGCATCGTCTCATAATGCGCCATGGGAATGCCGACATAGAGAATGCCGATGACTTTGCCGGCCGGGTTCATGATCGGATAGTACGCCGTCATGAAGGACTTGCCGAACAGCGTCGCCGGGCCCTTATAGGCCTCGCCGCGGCGCAGGACGGCCTGTCCGGGATGGTCGGCCGCAAGCTGGGTGCCGACGGCACGGTCGCCGTTCTCCTTCTTGACGTTGGTGCTGCGCCGGACGAACTGGTTGCTAGCCTCGTCATACACGAACAGGGTCGCGTTGCCGCCGGTATAGCCGACCGCGCGGTCGACGATCGCATGGTCGTTGAACTCGGGCATCTTCGCAATTTCGGCGCGGACGACCGCGCCGTCCTTGATCGTGATCTTGGCATCGCCGTAGCTCTCGGCAAACGCCAGACCCAAGGTGCGCAAATTGACTTCGATGTCGCGCAGCGCCCGGTCGCCGAATTCCGAGGTCAGCGACCAATGGGCCGCCCCTACAACCAGCGCGGTATTTACGGCAATCAGGAATATGGCGCAGATAACGGTCTTGGTGCCGAGCCGAAGGTTCAGCTTCGGCAGGAACGTTCCAATCGATCGCGTCGTCATGACGATAAATCCCCAAAAAAACCGACCCAATGTGCCCCGGTTTGCTTACGATCGGATTAATGGGCACAACCCTCGGCAAAGGCTTTGAAATTTGATGGAACCTATGCGCGCATGACTGCCCTTGTCTGGTACCGCGATGACCTGCGAATATCCGATCATGGCGCGCTGTCCGCCGCCGCCAGCGCGCACGCGTCGGTTGTTCCTGTTTACGTGCTCGACGACAAGGCGCCGGGCATTCGGTCACCATCCGGAGCAGCGCGATGGTGGCTGGCGCAGTCGTTGCGCGCCCTGCAGGCGAGCCTGCGTGAGCGGGGCGCCACGTTGATGTTGCGCAAGGGATCGGCGCCCGCGGTCATCGCCGCGCTCGCCCGCGAGGCCGGCGCCGACGCGGTCTATTGGAACGAGATCGCGCAGGCGCCCCACAAGGCGGTGGAAGATCAGCTCGCGACTGCACTAACCGACTTGGGCATCACCGTGCACCGCTTCCCCGGCGACCTCCTGGTTTCGCCGAGCCAGATTCGGAACAAGGAAGGTCGAGGCCTGCGCGTGTTCACACCCTTCTGGCGGCGGGTGCTGGCGCTGGGCGATCCGCCCAAGCCGCTGCCCGCGCCGAAAACGCTAAATGGCGTGGCAAACCTGGCCAGCGACAGGCTGGAGGACTGGAAGCTCGAGCCGAGCGGGCCGGATTGGGCCGGCGGCCTCCGCGACAACTGGACGCCGGGCGAGGCCTCTGCACAGGCCGCCCTTAAGGCGTTTCTCGGCGGCGGCATTGCCGGCTATTCAAGCGATCGCGACCGGCCCGACCACGCCGGCACCTCGCGGCTGTCGCCGCATCTTCGTTTCGGCGAGATCAGCCCGCGCCAGATCTGGTATGCCGCGCGCTTCGCCGCGGCGGAGCATCCTCGCCTGAGCGCCGACATCGAAAAGTTCCTCAGCGAACTCGGCTGGCGCGAGTTCTGCCGCCACCTGCTGTTCGACATCCCTGACCTCGCGACGCGCAATCTGCAGCCGCATTTCGACGGCTTTCCGTGGAAGCAGGATGCGAAGGGATTGCGGGCATGGCAGCGCGGGAAGACCGGCTATCCGATCGTCGATGCCGGCATGCGCGAACTCTGGCACACCGGGGTCATGCACAACCGGGTACGGATGGTGGTGGCGTCGTTACTGGTCAAGCATCTCCTGATCGACTGGCGCGAGGGCGAGCAGTGGTTCTGGGATACGCTCGTCGATGCCGACGCCGGGAGCAACCCGGCGAACTGGCAATGGGTGGCGGGCTCGGGCGCCGACGCAGCCCCCTATTTCCGCGTCTTCAATCCGATTCTGCAGGGCGAGAAGTTCGACCCCGACGGAATCTATGTCCGGCGTTGGGTGCCGGAGCTGGCGGCATTGCCCGACAAGCTGATCCATCAGCCGTGGACCGCAACGCCCATTGAACTTGCGAGCGCCGGCGTCGAACTCGGCAAAACCTATCCGCCTCCGATCGTCGATCACAAGGTGGGCCGCGAACGCGCGCTTGCAGCCTACGCCACGATCCGCGGTGGCTAGGTCTTTACGCTGCGGTTGACCAGCAGAACGGCGGCAGCGCACGCGATCATGCCTGTAATGGCGATGGCATCGAGCCGCTCGTCGAACAGCACGAAAGCCATCAGCGCGGTCACGGCCGGGACGAGATAGAACAGGCTCGCCACCGATGTCGCCGCCTGGTGCCGGATCAGCCAGTACAGGAGGCCGATCGAGCCGATCGACAACACCACCGCGAGCCAGACCAAAGCGAGAATGAATTCGGCGGTCCAGTGCACCACGCGCTGCTCGAACAGGAAGGCGCCGATCGTAAAGAACACGGTCACCGCGACGTATTGCACGAGGTTGCCGCTGCGCCAGTCGATGCGGTTGCAATAGCGCCGCTGGTAGAGCGTGCCGAGCGTGATGCTCACCAGCGAGATCGCTGACGCGACCCAACCCCAGCCGGCCTGCCCGGCCATCGGCCGGTCGTGCAGGATCAGCGCCACGCCGGCAAGCCCGATCAGCAGCCCACCCCACTGCAGCGCGGCCACGCGCTCGCCGAGCCAGCGGTTCGCAATCGTGGACGTCAGGATCGGCTGCAGGCCCGGGATCAGCGCGGAAAGGCCAGCGGGAATGGACAGCGAGATCGCGACCGCCGTGCCGCCGAGATAAACACCATGCACCAAAATTCCCGCAACGATGCTGTGACCTATCTCCGCACGCGTTGGCCAGACCGGCCGGGCGACAGCGCAAATGACCGCCATCAGCATCACGACGAGGGCCATGCGGATCGCCAGATAGGTCAATGGATCGGCATTGTTGATGACGTATTTGGTGCCGATGAAGCCGGTGCTCCACAGCAGGACGAAGATCGCCGGGGCCGCGCGGGCGGCGAATTTGTCAAAGTCCTGTTTCATTTGCCGCCCCTGTTGCCCGATCATATGCTATGCGGCAAGAACCGATCGCGCGGGGAGACCTGCGCGATTTCACATATCGAAGCCTGATATCTCGAACGAGGAATGCCATGGATGTTCGCGCCGCCGTCGCCGTTGCTGCTGGAAAGCCGCTGGAAGTAACGACTGTTCAGCTCGAGGGCCCACGCGAGGGCGAAGTACTGGTCGAGATCAAGGCGACCGGAATTTGCCACACCGACGAATTCACATTGTCCGGCGCCGATCCGGAAGGACTGTTTCCGGCGATTCTCGGCCATGAAGGCGCAGGCGTCGTGGTCGACATCGGCAAGGGCGTCACCAGCGTCAAGAAGGGCGATCACGTCATTCCGCTGTACACGCCGGAATGCCGGCAGTGCCCTTCCTGCCTGTCACGCAAGACCAACCTCTGCACCGCGATCCGTTCAACCCAGGGCCAGGGCCTGATGCCCGACGGCACCTCGCGCTTCTCGATCGGCGGCAAGCCCATTCATCACTACATGGGCACGTCGACCTTCGCGAACTACACCGTGCTGCCCGAGATCGCAGTCGCAAAGATCCGCGAGGACGCGCCGTTCGACAAGGTCTGCTACATCGGCTGCGGCGTCACCACCGGCATCGGCGCGGTCATCAACACCGCCAAGGTCGAGGAAGGCGCGAAAGCGATCGTGTTCGGCCTCGGCGGCATCGGGCTCAACGTGCTGCAGGGCCTGCGGCTCGCCGGCGCCGACATGATCATCGGCGTCG
>CADEDX010000548.1 GCA_902826195.1 uncultured Bradyrhizobium sp.
CTGATGCCGGCGCCGCAGGTCGCCACATGCGGGAAGAAGAACGAGCCGACCTTCTTTACGCGCTCCCAACCGGCCTTGTCGCCGGGCGGCAGCGGCGGCCAGACGATGCCGCGCGGCGATGTCTCGAGTTCCTTGGCCGGGCCGGTGATGGTGGTAGCGAAGGCGGCGTCGACGTCGTTGTTGACCATGCCTTTCCACATCGCGCCATAGCTCGAGAATTCGACAATCTTGACGTCGCTCTGCTTGAGGTCGCCGAACGCCAGGATCGCGAGCGCGTTCTGGTTCAGCGCCGGCGAACCGACCACGAAGCCGACGCGCTTGCCCTTGAGCTGCTTTACCTCGGTCACGCCGGTGTCCTTGGCGACGCCGAGCGAGCCGGCATTGCAGTCGACCGAGGACAGCACGAGTTGCAGCTGTTGCGGACCCCATTCCTTGGTGCCGAATTCGAACACGCCTTCCTGGGCGAAATAAGTGCCGGAGCCCATCGCCGACATCGCCGCGCGCTTGGCGCGCAGCGGCGCCAGCCGCGCCACGTCATTGCCGGCCGGCAGCACGCGCACATCAGTGCCGTATTTGTCCTTCATCATCTTGCCGACGCCGACGGCGATATTGAAGCCAGCGGTGCCGGTGTCGTAGGCGGTCACCACCATGGTCGGCGGCAGCTTCACATCTTCTGCGTACGCCGCGGACAGGGCCAGCAGCGAAATGCTTGCAAGGGCGGTTGGCGCAAGCGCCTTCAAGCGATCAATCATTGTTTTCCCCTCGGATGTTTTTCACGATGCGCGTTCATTTGTTCGCGTTGATCATGTCATCGGCAGCTTGTGATGGCAACGTTAGGTGCGCGTGCGTCAACACCTCAGCTGGACAGATTGTCGCGGAACGCATCAGCAGAAAGTCTTATGACGCGATCCGTTAAGCTTCGATGATCGCAACGACCTGTCCTTCGGCGATGACGTCGTCGAGTTTGACGAGGATTGTCTTGATTTTTCCGGACGCCGTCGACGTCACCGGAATTTCCATTTTCATCGCTTCGATGAATGCGATCTCGTCGCCGTCGCCGACATTGCTTCCGGTTGTGACGGCAAGGGAGCACACGCGTCCGGCGACTTCGGTGATGATCTTGATATCTGGCATTTCCGTTCTCCCGGGACCGTCTGACGGACTCGTGTCCACGCGAACGGCTTTTTGTTGTGGCGGCAGATTGCCTGAGGTAGATTGTTCTGCAAGTGGAATTTTATTCCGCATAGCGGAATGGAGCCATACATGGGAAGACGCTCGGAACGGCTTAGCAAGCAGGGAATGCTCGCCAGCGATCTCGCAGGCGAGGGGGACGTGATTCAGGTTGTGTCGCGGGCGTTCGACGTCCTGCGCTGCTTCGAGGGTCACGAAGCGCGACTGGGCAATCTGGAAATTTCCAGCCGCTGCGGCCTGCCGCGCTCCACGGTGTCGCGGCTCACCCACACGCTGACGCGAATGGGCCAACTCGTCTATCTGCCGCGCGACCAGAAATACCGCATCGGTCCGAGCGCGGTGGCGATGAGCACTTCGATGATGAAGGGCTTGCAACTTCGCAATTTGATCCGGCTGCGGCTGCAGGATGTCGCCGACCAATTGCCGGGCACCGTCGGCTTCGTCATTCCAGACCGCTTCCAACTCGTCTATCTCGAATTCGCGCGCGCCGCGAACGCGCTCGGCCTGCACGAGGGCACCGGCAGCCGCATCACGATGACGAGTACGGCAGCCGGCTTTGCCTACACGGCCGCGCTCGATGCCGATGTCGGCGACGCACTGATCGCCGAAATGGAGCGCGAGAATGCCGGCAATCCGGCATTGCTGAAGTCGCGCATCGAGGAAAACCGCAAACATCTGCGCGAGCACGGCTATGTCGTCGGCTGCGGCACCTGGAGCCCGCATATCAACGGCTGCGCGGTGCCGGTATGGTCGCCGCAATATCAGACCTTCGTCGTCGTGACGATCGGGTTGCTGTCGGCGATGTTCGACGAGAAGCGGCTGCACAAGGAGGTCGCGCCGCAGATGCTCGAGCTCGGCCGGGCGATCGGTGGCTTGCTCGAGGGCGCCGAAGGCGACATCTTCACAAGCCGGATGGAGAGAAAGCCGCTTCCGGTGCCGGCCCCCAATAACAACAAGATCATCCCGACGGAGGATACGAATGAACTGGAAGCCGGAGCTCGACGAGCTCGCTCGGCGCGAAGCGTTCGCGCGCGAGATGGGAGGCGTTGACAAGGTCAAGCGCCAGCATGACCAGGGCCGGCTCACGGTTCATGAGCGCATCGACAGACTGATCGACAAGAATTCCTTCCACGAGATCGGCGCCATTTCCGGCGTCGCCGAATACGACGAGAACAACGAACTCAAGCAACTGACGCCGGCCAATTGCGTGTTCGGCCGCGGCAGGATCGACGGCCGCACTGTGGTCGTGGTCGGCGACGACTTTACCGTTCGCGGCGGCTCGGCTGATGCCTCGATCTCGACCAAGCCGCTGATGGCCGAGGAGATGGCCTACGAGTTCCGCCTGCCGATCATTCGCGTGATCGAAGGGTCGGGCGGCGGCGGTTCGGTGAAGACGATCGAGACGCGCGGCGCGGCCAATCTGCCCGGCGGCGTCGGCGGCACCCGCGCATACTGGTTCACGACCGGAAATCTCGCCCGCGTGCCCGTGGTCGCGCTCGGGCTCGGCTCGGTCGCGGGCCTCGGCGCGGCGCGGCTTGCCGCCAGCCATTATTCCATCATGACAAAAAGCTCGGCGATGTTTGTTGCCGGTCCTCCGGTGGTGAAGCGCCTCGGCCAGGACCTGAGCAAGACCGAGCTTGGTGGCGCCGATATCCAGACTCGCGCCGGCGGTGTAGATGATGCGGTCGAGACCGAGGCGGAGGCGTTCGAGCGCGCCCGGCGCTTCCTGTCCTATCTGCCGTCGTCGGTGTTCGACCTGCCGCCGACCACGCCCTGCAGCGACGATCCCGAGCGGGCCGAGGAGGCGCTGCTCAAGGCGGTGCCGCGCAATCGCCGCCAGGTCTACAAGATGCGCCCGATCATCGACGCGGTAGTCGACAAGGGCTCGTTCTTCGAGGTCAACACCAATTTCGGCCGGCCTGTCATCACCGGGCTTGCGCGGCTGGAAGGCCGTGCGGTTCTGGTGCTGGCGAGCGATCCGTTCCACTACGGCGGATCGTGGACGGCCGATGCGTGCGACAAGGTGATCCGTTGGGTCGACTTTGCCGAGACCTTCCATTTGCCGGTTGTCTATCTGATGGACTGCCCGGGCTTCATGATCGGACTCGAGGCCGAGAAGTCGGCGACCATCCGTCACGGCGTGCGGGCGATGGCGGCGGTCAACCAGTCGACGGTGCCATGGTGCACGATCATCGTGCGCAATGCGTTCGGCGTGGCGGGTGTCGTGCACCAGCCGGCCAACCGCTATTCGATGCGCTACGCCTGGCCGTCGGCCTATTGGGGCTCGCTGCCGCTGGAAGGCGGCATCGAGGCAGCCTACCGCGCCGAGATCGATGCGTCGGATGATCCGGCCGCGAAGCTGAAGGAGATCGAAGACCGTCTCAACAAGCTGCGCTCGCCGTTCCGCTCGGCCGAGAAGTTTTGGGTCGAGGAGGTGATCGACCCGCGCAAGACGCGTTCGCTGCTGTGCGAATTCGCGCGGCTGGCGGAGCCGATCCGGCAGGTTGGACCGCCGAGCAATATGACGACGCGGCCGTAGGAGGCTTGCACGGAAGTGGTAGTGTGGGCAAAGCGAAGCGTGCCCACCATCGATCCGCGCACGACAGCGAAATGGTGGGCTCGCTTCGCTCAGCCCACCCTACGGCAGCTGTCTACGCCGCCACCGGCTTCGGCCGCGAGATCGCCAGCACGATCAGCGCGGCGACGATGCACAGCGCGCCGGCGACGAAGAAGGCCGGCAGGTAGGTCTGCAGCAGCGTGCGCGACAATCCGGCGCCGAACGCGGCGGCGCCTGCGCCGAGCTGATGTCCGGCGAAGATCCAGCCGAACACGAGGTTGGCGCGCTCGGGCCCGAACTGCTGCGCGGTGAGCCGTACCGTCGGCGGCACGGTCGCAATCCAGTCGAGCCCGTAGAACATTGCGAACAGCGACAGGCCGTAGAGCGTGAAGTCGGAGAACGGCAGGAACAAGAGCGACAGCCCGCGCAGCCCGTAATACCAGAACAAGAGCTTGCGATTGTCGTAGCGGTCGGACAGCCAGCCCGACGCAATGGTGCCGACAAAATCGAAAATGCCCATCGCCGCCAGCAGGCTTGCCGCCTGCACCTGGGGAATGCCGAAATCGAGGCACATCGGGATCAGATGCACCTGGATCAGCCCGTTGGTCGAGGCGCCGCAGATGAAGAAGGTGGCGAACAGGATCCAGAACACGCCCGACTTCGAGGCGTCGCGCAGCGTGCCGAGTGCGGCTGCCATGATCGGCGCGGTGTTCGGCGGTGGCGCCGGCAGCGGCTCAGTGCCTTTATCGCCGAACGGCCGCAGGCCCACGTCGCTCGGCCGGTCGCGCATCACCATCAGCACGGCGAAGGCGGAGACGCCCAGCATCACGCACACCAGCGCCAGCGCGATCCGCCAGCCATAGGCATCGGTCAGCCTCGCCAGGAGCGGCAGGAAGACGAGCTGTCCGGTGGCGACGCTGGCGGTCAAAATGCCGACGACGAGGCCGCGCCGTGCAACAAACCAGCGCGCGGCGATGGTCGCGCCG
>CADEDX010000549.1:0-2869 GCA_902826195.1 uncultured Bradyrhizobium sp.
GGACAGGCCTGGCTGTGTCGCGCGCCACCATGGCGAACATCCGGCAGAATCTGGTTTTTGCGTTCGGCTACAATGCCCTCGGAATCCCTGTTGCCGCTGGCCTCCTTTATCCAATCACAGGTCAGCTGCTTTCGCCCATGATCGCGGCGCTCGCCATGGCGTTGTCCTCGGTATCGGTGATCGTGAACTCGCTGCGGCTGGGGGCCACGCCGCCAAGCGAGGCGCCCGGACCGCACCCGAAGCCTACGCTTGCGGCCCCAAACCCAACTGGCGCCAGCTCCCACTAGTGTTCCCGGGGGGAAGCCCTAGGTGAGGGTTCCGCCCATAAGCTGCGTATTGTGTATGGCGCCCCCCCCGCCACACCAAATCTGCGGCTAGATCAACGAGCATCCTATGAAAAACAAGTTTCTGACTCTCATGCTGGCGGCGGCTCTTCTGGGCGCTTCGCCCGCCTTCGCCCACGGCGGCATGATGGAAACCAGCATTCACGACAAGGCCAGCCTTGCGAAGGCCCCGGCGGAGTTCAAAGTGACATTCCAGCACGAGAGCGCCATCACCAGCCTGATGTTGATGACTGCGGACAAGAAGATGATCGCAGTCGATTTCAAGCCCTCGAAGACGATGGGCAAGGAGTTCACGATCCCGCTGCCGACGCTGGCAAAAGGCTCCTACACGCTGTCGTGGAAGTCGTTGGCGAAGGATGGCCATGCCATGCCGGGCGCCGTGCGCTTCACGGTGACAGGCCAGTAGCACCGTGACCGGGGACGGACCGCCTCTGCTGCAGTTCGCCGACCGGATCGGTCTCAATCTCTTCGCACTCCTGACGATCGGTTTCGCGCTCCATGCTGCTTTGGGCATCGTGGAGCGCGATTCATTTCGGGGCCTGCGGTCGCACATCGCCTTGGCCGGTCTTGCCCTCGC
This sequence comes from uncultured Bradyrhizobium sp., assembly GCA_902826195.1. GTDB lineage: Bacteria > Pseudomonadota > Alphaproteobacteria > Rhizobiales > Xanthobacteraceae > Bradyrhizobium. The sequence goes on from CADEDX010000549.1 coordinate 922, forward strand.
TTTCTTCAACATGGTGCGGTTCGGCATTCTCATCGCGCAGATGGGGGATGGGACGAATGTCTTCGATCCCGAACTGATGCCGCTGGCGTGGATGGTCCTCGGCGACTCGACACTTGCGATCCTTGCAGGAGCCGCCGTCTCCGTCGGAGGCATCTGGTTCGGATCACGGCTGACTGCCGCCCTCGGCGCTGCCGCGCTCAGCTTTGGCTTTGGGCTCTCCGGGCACGCGCAGGGTCTGGCCGATCCTGGCCTCGCACCGCTTGCGGTCGCCGTGCATGTATTCATCGCGGGTTTCTGGTTGGCCGCTCCGGTCAGTCTCTATCCGACGCCGACGCAGAAACCCTCTGAACTTCTTTCCCGTCTCCAACGGTTCAGTTCAATCGCTGTGGTCGCCATTCCTGTTCTGATTGCACTCGGCGCATGGCTCGCCTGGACGTTGGCCGGCGGTCCCGACAAGCTATTCGGCACGACTTATGGCCTTCTTCTGCTCGCCAAGCTCGCGATCGGCATTTTCGCGATGTGCCTCGGCGCCCTCAACAAGCAGGTCATAACAGCCAAAGTCGCAGCCGATCCGACCATCGGCCGGAAGTGGCTGCGCACTACGCTATTGTGCGAGGCGACCCTGTTTGCTGCGGCCATCATTGCTGTCTCCGCCGCCACTACGATTGGTGGTCCTGCCGATTAACTGAGGCTCATCATCCGTGCAGGAGGGTTCGCTGGGCCGGCAATCCCGCCGACAGCGGCCAGGGGTCGTATGCCTGTCTAATCCTTGCGTGAATTCCACCTCCCCTGCGTATAGACTGGTAGAGACGCACGTATTGGGAGACCGGCATGTCGCCAAAACTGGACCATTTGCTGGCGCAATTGAACCAGCAGCCGCTGGACTGTGATCTTGGCGGCATAACCGTCGAGATCAGTGAGCAGCTCTCGGAGCGTGCGAAAATTGACGGCCAGACCTGGCGGCTGCGTACCGCCGCTATGGTGCTCCTCGTAATGGGCGGCGCTGCCGTAAGCGCCTCGACCGCATCAGCCGTCGCGCCCTCCCCATCGCCATTTGCCGCCTGGTCCAGCCTTGCGCCGTCAACCCTGCTGGAGCCTTCTGAGTGAAGGTTTCGGTGCGCAGCGCCATCATCACGATTTTCCTCGCCTTCGCGGCCGGGATCGCCGGCATGTGGCTGGGCCACCAGCTGCTCGCCGCCCCACCGCAAGATCGGTCCCTGCACGCGATGGTGCACGACGAACTTTCGCTGACGGCCGAACAGGAGAAGGCGCTTCACACTCTCGAGGCGGACTTCGCAGCACGGCGGCAAGCCCTGGAGGGCGAGATGCGAGAGGCCAATGCGGAGCTGGCCGCAGCAATCCGAGCAAGCGAGACCGCAGGACCGGCCGTGGAGGCGGCTGTGCATCACTTCCACGACGCCATGGGCGCGCTTCAGACGGAGACGATCGCGCACATCTTCGCGATGCGCAACGTGCTCACCCCAGAACAGCGCAGGCAGTTCGACGACAGGATCGGCGAGGCGTTGACCGCCGACGCCAAATGAGCGGAACCAATCCGGACGATAGCGACGCCGTGCTTGCTGAGCGCGCGCTGAAGGGAGATCGCTCAGCTTTCAACCTTATTGTCCGGCGCCATCAGGAGCCGCTCTACCGCTTCATCCGCCGCTACGTTGGCGATGCCGATGAAGCGTATGATCTCCTTCAGGAAACCTTCGTTTCAGCCTGGCAGGCGCTCGGGCGTTATGATCCCGCTCGTCCCGCGGCGACCTGGCTTCGTCGGATCGCGCTCAACAAATGCCGGGACTGGGGTCGCCGCCGCGTTGTCCGGAAGTTCTTCTATGCGGCCAAGACGCTTGATGAAACCACCGCCGCGCCCCACGTCAGCGCCTCGGCAAACTCCGAGGACAATACTGAGGTCGCGCTGACCCGCCTCGACCGGGCGATAGCC
>CADEDX010000549.1:2879-4733 GCA_902826195.1 uncultured Bradyrhizobium sp.
CATTCGAAGGCTTGTCCCAGGCGGCAGCTGGCGAAGCGCTCGGAATTTCGGCCAAGGCCGTCGAAACCCGCGTCTACCGCGCGCGCAAGCTGCTGGCTGAAGCCCTCAAGGCCGACGGCTTTGATACTGACCAACCCTAAGCGGCAGTTATGCGGCGGTGCGCGACGACCAATGAATATGCGCGATGCGCCAGCCGTCGGCGGTCTTGCGCAGGATCATCGTTTCGGTCGTTACGCGATCGACGGGCTTGTCCTTGTACTTTCCGGTCGCGCGGCTTTCGCTGACAATCCATGCGGTATCGCCATCGACAAGGCCATTGCGCCGCGTGAGTCTTGACGGAACAGCCGCAGCGTAGGCGGCGTCGGCCCCAGCATGATGCGAAGCATATTCGGCTCTCGAGCGTTCCACATGGCCGCTCTCGAAGATCAGCGCATCGTCAGCAAGTAGCGCCGCAGCGGCGACGCCATCACCTCCAGAAAGTTTGGCATGAAAGGCGTCAACCGCCTTCGCGGCCTGCTGCGTTTCTGACGACATGGGCGCCACCAACGGCGCATCGATGGTCTGCGCCGTAGCGACAGCGGGTATCGATGTCAGAAGCGATGCCGCCAGAATCCAGCGAATGCAATTGCGGGTCATGCCCTGCTCCAATCCTGTCCAGGTCGCTCGTCAGTACCACGCCCGCAGGCCGATGACGAAGCTCGTCGTCTCCGCGTTCTCTCCGTTAGCCCGCGCATAATCAGCCGTATCCCCGAACTTGCGTTCCCACGAGACGCCAATGTAGGGGGCGAACTCGCGCTGAAACTCGTAGCGAAGACGCAGACCAAGCTCCGCGTCGGAGAGACCAGCGCCAAGGCCAATGGCAGCATCGTCTCTGGCGGCGAAGTTCACCTCGGCGCGTGGCTGGAGGACGAGACGCTGCGTGAGCTGGAAATCGTAGTTTCCATCGAGGCGTCCAAGCACCTGTCCGCGCTCGCCGACAAACAGCGCTCCTTCCACCTCGAACCAGTAAGGCAGGACCGTCTCGAAGCCGAGCGCAAGGTAGGTGCGCGAAGGATTGGGTTCGATGTCCTGTCGAATGCCAATCTGAAGATCAGTGACGTGATCCCAGGCGCGCGAGTAGAGCGCCTGGATCTCTGCAGTCTCGATATCCTCGCCGCCTTCGCCTTCAGTCTTGATGACAAAGCGATCGATGTCGCCGCCGAACCATGCCTCGCCATTCCAGGCATAGCCATCCTCGCCGTCCTGGCTGCGATACTCGATCATGTCGCCCATGATCTTGTAAGTAAGAGCGCCGCCATGCTCGTCGCGCAGAATGCCGCGCGCCCTGTTCATGTCACCCGCTGCAAAGAAGCGGTCGGCCGCAAACTCGCTGGGTGCATCCGGCGGCACGTCGTTACCGGCTTCCGGTGGGTCGATGGCTTCGGCATCCGTCGCATGACCAGCATGCTCGTCTGCAGCCGTAGCCGGTCTCTCGGGCATCTCATGCCCGCTGTGCGGATCGGTAGGCGGACGCGGCTGGGGCGAAGCGGGCGCCTGAGGGGCGCGTGCTTGGGGCGCGGGAGCCGGAGGCATTGGCAGAGTATGCCCGCCGTGTTGATCGGCAGGCGCAGCAGGTTGCTGCTGTGGCGCGGGTCTTTGCGGCGCGGGCGCCTGGGGAGCCGGCGTCTGTGGCGTCCCATGGCCTTCGTGCTGAGCGAGCGCCGGAGCTGTTATGCCAAGGGATAGAGCAGCAAGAAGAAGATACCGGTTCATGCGGCAGCTCCATCGAGCGGTCGTACAGTGAAGACCTGAAACATCCCAGCGTGCATGTGGTAGAGCATGTGGCAGTGAAACGCCCAGTCACCGACCGCGTCG
>CADEDX010000550.1 GCA_902826195.1 uncultured Bradyrhizobium sp.
ATTCGAGCGCGCTGAAAATCGTGCCGGACCATCCTTCGGTGCTGACCAATCTCGGATTGTCCTACGTGCTTTCGAAGGAGCTGCCGAGGGCCGAGGAGACATTGCGCCGTGCCAATGCTCAGGCGCCGGCCGACCCGCGCGTGCGCGCCAATCTCGCGCTGGCCATCGGCCTGCAGGGCCGCATTGGGGAGGCCGAAAAGATCGTGCGGGCGGACCTGCCGCCTGCCGAGGCCGCCGCTAATGTCACGCAGCTCAAACAGCTCCTGACGCGCAAGGAGACCGCGCGCGTCGAAGGCGGCAAGCTGCCGATCGCGGCCGCCGGACGCACCGACTAGAACCATTTCCGTTCCGATTGAAGCTGACGTTTTCTTGACGCGAACCGGTCTCCACTTGCTGGAAAACGCTTTATTCCGCGGGGTTCTGCAGCTCAGGCCCTGCGCGCCTTGTTGCCCTGCAGCTTCTTGATGAGCGGCTCCAGGAACGGCATCCGCGACCTCTTGGTCACCGCGTGGCCGGTTAGGCGTTGCGCCATTTGCAGGAACATCAGCGTGGTGCGGTGCTTGGCCGAGATCTGCGCGATCATCTGGCCGTTGTTGGCGGCGGTGCCGAACAATTTTGAATCGAACGGGATCGCGGCGATCGGCTGGCTCTCGATCGCCTTGGCGAATTCGCGCACCGAAATCTCTGGACGTTTGTGCATGCCGACCTGGTTGAGGCAATAAAGTGGCGGACGGTCATTGGGCCGCGCCGCCTTCAGCACGTTCAGCATGTTCTTGGCGTTGCGCATGTTGGCGAGATCGGGTTCGGCGACGATCAGGATGTCGTCCGCGCCGACCAGCGTGCGCTTGGTCCATGCCGACCATTGATGGGGAACGTCGAGCACGATGCACGGCGTGGTCATGCGCAGCGTATCGAAGATCGCGTCGAAGGCGTCGGCGCCGAAATCATAGACCTGGTCCAGGCTGGCCGGCGAGGCCAGCAGATCGAGGCGGTCGGTGCACTTCGCCAGCAGGCGCTCCATGAAGGCGGAGTCCGGGCGTTCCGGCTGGAACACCGCATTGGCGATGCCCTGGACCGGATCCTGGTTGTAGTCGAGACTGGCAGTGCCGAAGGCAAGGTCGAGATCGATCACGACGGAGTCGAGCGCGAGATCGCGCGCGATCGCCCAGGCCACGTTGTGCGCGACAGTGGAAGCGCCGACGCCGCCCTTGGCGCCAACCACGGCGACGATCCGTCCGACCGCCACGGCCTCGGAGGCCGCATAGAGGCCGCATATCGTGCGCACGACGTCGATCGGCTCGACCGGTCCGGTGACATAGTCGCTGATGCCGCGGCGTACCAGTTCGCGATAGGGCGTGCCGTCGTTGACGTTGCCGATCACGACGACGCGGGTACCGGCGTCGCAGACGGTTGCGAGTTCATCGAGCCCTTCGAGGATGTCGCGGTCGGCCTCGGTCTCGAGCAGGATCACGTTCGGCGTCGGCGAGGTGTGATAGGCGTCGATCGCCGCGGCGATGCCGCCCATGTGGACCGAAAGGTGGGCCTTGCCGAGCCGGCGGTCCTCGCTCGCCGCGCGCACCGCGGCGGCTACCGCCACGCTGGCGCAATAAGCCTGCACCGATACGCGCGGCGCCGGCGAGATGTATTCCTCCGGCTGAGTTGGGGTGTCGTCGACTTGATCGTCTGAGTTCTGAAAGACGCGGCTGATCATTTGCCTGTATCGCTGAGTTTGGCCTTGTCGGATTCGGGATGAGTGGTCGCCGTCGGAACGCCCTTGCGGTATTTTTCGAAGGTGTTGTCGCGCCGCGGCGAATAAGCCGGGCTCTCGGGGCGCGGCTGTTCGAGATCGGCGGGATTGTCGATCATGGCGGCAAGGTTGCGCTGGGTGGCGCAGCCGAAATTGTGGTACTGGCCGTTTTCGCTGTAGGCGACGTTGTCGATATTCGGTCCGAGGTCTTCCGGCCACAGGCCGCAAGGTCCGGCTACCGCCGTGATCTTGGGATAGCTGAGCCGGATCGTCGGCAGCGTACGCGGATCTTCCGGCCGATAATGCCGCAGCGTGACGGCGCGCGCGGGCACGCCGCCTGCCATCAGCACCGACTGGATTTCGCGAAACGAGGCCGCTGCCGCGCGCGCGTTCGGGGTATCGACCGGGACTTCGGCGATGATGGCGCCGGTGCCTTCACGCTGCCAGGTCTGCGCCAGTCCCATCACGTCGGTGCGTTGCGGACCGGAGAGTCCGCCGCGGGCGTGCCCGACGAATACCACGATGGAACGATCGGCTTCGGTCACCGCGATCGGATGACGCTGACGGTAATCGACACTGGAAGTCGTCGTGACTTCCGTGGTGTGTGGCATGCAGGCGCCGAGCGCGGTCGAAAGGCCGAGCAGGGCGCCGAGCGTGCCCAAGGCCTTGAGGCGATGGAGCGGAATTCTCGTTGTCATCGTTCTGTCCTCGTCCCCACTCGGTGAACAGCGCTGCGTCATCAATCGATGATGAAGCCGAAATTGCCCTGCGTTCCGCCGACGGGATCGACGCGGGCCGCGACCCCGTAGATCCGGTTGATGCGGCCGAGCAGGGCGGACTGCGAATCGGATGCCGGCGCAAAGCCGTCATCGGGCCGTGACAATTCCTTCTGCGCCACCGCGCGGACGACGTAGGGCGTCACGATGACCATCAGTTCGGTCTGGTGGTTGATGAAATCCTGGCTCCTGAACAGCGCGCCGAAAATCGGGATCTGGTCGGCGCCCGGCAATCCGCTGATAGCCTGCTTGGTCTGTTCCTGGATCAGGCCTGCCATCGCGACCGAGCCGCCCGAGGGAATTTCCAGCGTGGTTTCCGCGCGGCGTGTCTTGACCGAGGGAATCGTCGTTCCGCCAGCGCCGCCCTGCAAAGAATTTTCGGTCGAGACTTCCGACACTTCGGTCATCACCCGCAGGCTGATCCGTCCCTCGGTCAGCACGATTGGGGTGAAGTTGAGCGAGATGCCGAACTTTTTGAAACTGACCGTCTGGACGCATTGCCCGATCGCGCCTGCCGTGGTCGTTTGGCAACTTACGCCGGTCGGAATTGGAAATTCACCGCCTGAAATGAACGTCGCGGACTCGCCGGAGATCGCCGTCAGGTTCGGTTCCGCCAGCGTTTTCACCACGCCTGCGCTCTCCATCGCGCGCAGGGTAGCGGTGACCGATGGCATGCCTGCTTTGTTCAAGGCTGCCCCGACCAATCCGTTCTCTGGGACAATCGGAGCATTATTGGCAGTGAACGGATTGTTGTTCTTGAAAACGACTGCCGCCGTCCCGTAATTCATGCTGGCGCTGAGATCGACGCCCAATTGCTTGACAATGTCACGCCGCACTTCGGCAACTGTGACCTTGAGCATCACCTGGTCGCGGCCGCGCACGACGATCGAGTTGACGACCTTGTCGGCGCCGCCGACCAGCCGCGCCGCGATTTCGGCGGCCTGCTGGGCTTCGACCGGCGAGGACACCGAGCCGGTCAGCATGACGCTGTCGCCGATGCCCTCGATCTGGATGCCGGGCAGGGACTGTTTCAGCGCGGCGCGCACGCCGTTGAGATCGCGCTTGACCGCGATGTCGTAGGAGGCGACCTGCAGGCCGTCGGCGTCGAAAAACACCACGTTGGTCTGGCCGACAGCTCCGCCGATGATATAGGCGCGTTGCGCGGAACGAACGACGGCATTGGCGATCTTCGGGTCGGCGACCAGCACGTCCTTGACGTCACGCGGCAGGTCGACGACCACTGACTTGCCGATGCCGAGCGACAGGAAGCGCATCTTGGTCGGGCTGATCGCGGATGTCGTCACCGGATCCTTGTCTTTTTCCGTTTCGGCTGCGACGACGGGCAGCAGCGGCGCCAGCGTTAGCGCGGCGGCGGCCGACAACAACAGGCCGCGTGCCGCTACGGTTCGCATCGCCGACCGATTTCCCCCAAACTTCATCTCGAACTTCCTTTCGGTCACTTCTGTGCCGTCGTTTGATTGGCGACCCCGTAGCGAACCACGTTGACGCTCTCGCTTCGTTTCCTGGCTTGTTCCTCGACCTGGCCGTCGGCCGCCGCGTTAATGTCGGTGATGCTGCGCAGCGCGAGCGCGAGCGTGCCGCTCTGGCGCGCGCGCACCAGCGTCTCGGCCTGCTCAGACTTCAGTTCGAGCGTCGTGGTGCGGCCGATGAGGGTGTTGCTGCCCTCTTTTTCTTTCGGTGCCTGATCGATCGCCAGCACGCGGACATTGGAGAGGATGACTTCGGTCTGGACCGTCTCGCCGCCGCTGCGCTCCGGGTTGACGGTGCGCCTGGAGAGGATGACGTCGACGCGGTCGTTGGGCAGAATGAAGCCGCCGGCGCCGGTTTCCGGCGATATCTCGGTGGAGATCGCCCGCATGCCGGTCGGCAGGATCGCCGCCATGAATCCGGAGCCGTTGGCCTTGACCAGCTTCTGCTCGCGGATCGGCTCGCCCGCGAAGATCGGCGCGCGCGCGATTGAACCGGCGATTTCCTGGATGGCCTCCGCGCGACCGGCGCGACTGATCAGATTGTTGCCGGTCGACGCCGGCCAGGCCTGCCATTGCAGATCGTCCGGCTTGACCGACTGGCCGAGCCCGATGTCGGACTTCGCGACCAGAACTTCCACCGTCGGCAACTGGGCCACCGGTTCGGCCGCCTGGGGCGGTTTTTCGTCGGTGCCACGGGCGAGGTAGGCGGCGCCAC
>CADEDX010000551.1 GCA_902826195.1 uncultured Bradyrhizobium sp.
GTGCTCGTCCTCGCCGGCGATGACCACGGCGCAAAATCCTCCACCGTCCCGCATCAGTCCGACCACGCCTTCATCTCCGCGCTGATGCCCTATCTCTATCCCTCCAGCATCCATGAAATGATCGAGATGGGCTTGCTGGGTATCGCGATGTCGCGCTACTCGGGCTGCTGGGTCGGCATGAAGGTGATCACCGAGACCGTGGAGACCACGGCCGAGATCGACCTCACCGACGAGATGAAGCCCTTCAACGTTCCGACCGATTTCGAGATGCCGCCGGGCGGCCTCAACCTGCGCTGGCCCGACGACCGCTTTGCGCAGGATTTGCGGCTGCAGGACCACAAGGGGTACGCCGCGATCGCCTTTGCCCGCGCCAACAACATCAACCGCGTCACCATGGATTCGCCGAACGCCCGCTACGGCATCATGGCGTCGGGCAAGAGCTACGAGGACATCCGCCAGGCGCTGCGCGAACTCGGGATTACCGAAGAGGTCGCGGCCAAGATCGGGCTTCGGCTTTACAAGATCGGTATGCCCTGGCCGCTGGAGCCGGAAGGCGTGCGCAAATTCGCCGTCGGCCTCGAGGAGATTTTCATCGTCGAGGAGCGCCGCGAGATCGTCGAGAACCAGGTCAAGCAGGAGCTGTTCAACTGGCGCGACGACGTCCGTCCGCGCATCGTCGGCAAGATGGACGACCACCACAAGCGGTTCCTCACTTTCGCCGCCGAGCTCAGCGTGGCCTCGCTGGCGAGTTCGCTGACCGAGCGGCTGCTTCGGCTCAATCTCAACCCCGAAATCGCCGCGATGCTGCGCGCCAGGGCCGACTGGTTCAATGGCCGGCAGGCAACCCAGATGCAGGCGGTGGCGCCCGTCAGCCGCACGCCGTATTTCTGCTCGGGCTGTCCGCACAACACCTCGACCAAGGTGCCCGAAGGCAGCCGTGCGCTCGCCGGCATTGGCTGTCACTTCATGGCGCTGTGGATGGACCGCTCGACCGAGACGTTTACCCATATGGGAGGCGAGGGCGTGCCGTGGGTCGGCGTCGCGCCCTTCACCAAGGAAGAGCACGTCTTCGCCAACCTCGGCGACGGCACCTATTTCCACTCCGGCAGCCTCGCAATCCGCCAGGCGGTCGCCTCCGGTGCCAACATCACCTACAAGCTGCTCTACAATGACGCGACGGCGATGACCGGCGGCCAGCATGTCGACGGCGAATTGTCGCCGCAACAGATCACCTTCCAGCTCCACGCCGAAGGCATCCGCAACATCTATCTCGTCTCCGAAACCCCCGAGGCCTATCCGGCGTCCGAGATTGCGCCCGGCGTCAAGGTCGCGCATCGCGACGAACTCGACGGGGTGCAAAAGACCTGCCGTACGCTGAAGGGCACCTCGGCGATCGTGTTCGTGCAGACGTGTGCCGCCGAAAAGCGCCGCCGCCGAAAGCGCGGCCTGATGGAGGATCCGGCGCGCCGCGTCATGATCAATCCGGCGGTCTGCGAAGGCTGCGGCGATTGCTCGGTGCAGTCGAACTGCATCTCCGTGGAGCCGCTGGAAACCGAGATGGGCCGCAAGCGCACCATCAACCAGTCGACCTGCAACAAGGACTACTCCTGCATCAAGGGATTTTGTCCGTCCTTCGTCACCATCGACGGCGGCAAGCCGCGCCGCCGCGCGCCGGTCAACCCTGGCGACGCCGGCGATATCGGCGATCTGCCGGAGCCGGCTTCTCGGCCCTCGCTGGACCGGCCCTACAACATCGCGGTCGGCGGCGTCGGCGGCACCGGCGTGCTGACCATCGGCGCGCTGCTCGGCATGGCCGCCCATATCGAGGGCAAGGCCAGCATGATCCTCGACATGTCCGGCCTCGCACAGAAGGGCGGCGCGGTGCTGAGCCACGTCCGGCTTTCCGAACACACCGCCGACGTCACCTGTTCTCGCATCGTCACCGGGACTGCCGATCTCGTGATGGCGGCCGACGAGGTGGTGGCCGCCGCCAAGGATACGATCACGCTCTGTGAATCGACGCGCACGGTCGGCATCATCAACACCCACCTGATCCCGACCGCCGACTTCATCCTCAACCGCGACTTCAATTTCCAGAGCCGCAAGGTCAACCACGTGCTGGAGACGGAGCTGCGCAAGGACTCCGCGTTCTACGACTTCACCAGGCCGGCTGAAGCGCTGCTCGGCGACTCCATCGCCACCAACATCATGATGATGGGTTACGCGTACCAGAAGGGTCTGCTGCCGCTGTCGGCCAAGTCGATCGAACAGGCGATCGAGGTCAACGGCGTCGCGATCAAGATGAACAGCCAGGCCTTCCAGCTCGGCCGCCTCGCCGCCGCCAATCCGGCGCGACTGGAAGCGATGATGAAGGGCCAGGACGAGCCGGTGGCGAGCAAGACGCTGGACGAGATGTCGCTCGACGAGATCATCGCCCATCGCAGCGCGCACCTCACCGCCTATCAGAGTGGCAGGCTCGCCAAGCGCTACCAGAACCTCGTCAAGCGCGTCCGCGATGCCGCTATCGACGGCGGCCATGGCGACGCGCTGCCGCGCGCGGTCGCGATCAACTACGCCAAGCTGCTGGCCTACAAGGACGAGTACGAAGTCGCGCGCTTGTTCACTGACGGCAAGTTCGAAAAGCAGCTCCGCGACCAGTTCGAGGGTGAGTTCAAGTTCAACTTCAATCTCGCGCCGCCGATCCTCGGCGGGGCCAAGGACGCGCTCGGCCGTCCGAAGAAACGCGCGTTCGGCCCGTGGATGCTGGGGGCGTTCCGTACGCTGGCAAAACTACGCGTCCTGCGCGGCACGCCGCTCGACATCTTTGGCTACAGCGCCGACCGCAAGCTCGAGCGCGACCTGATCGCCGGCTATGAGAAGGACGTCGCCACCGTGCTCGGCCTGCTGTCGCCGGTGACGCACGACACCGCCGTCGAAATTCTCTCGCTGCCCGACCGCATCCGCGGCTACGGCCCGGTGAAGGAAAAGGCGGTCGCAGACGCCAAGGCGCGCTACGAGCAGTTGGCTGCCGACCTCGTCAACCCGCCGCCGGCGCCACGGCAGATTGCGGCGGAGTGAAATCCGGCGCGCTGGACGCGGTGCAGCGCATGGCGATGCACCGCAGAGCCGGGGCACGTGAACAGTCCGTAGCCCGGGCGAGCGAAGCGACCCCGGGGGTGCCACTTCCTGCATGTCGCTGTCGCTCATGCAGGCTACACACTGTTCATTCCTGATCTGGCACTCAGCCACAACTCGGACGCGTCGCGCCGCGGGAGCGCGCTGGTATACCGGCGCTCAGGATCTGCCCCACGCTCTGTTACGATTTCCTCCGATAATCATCCCGACTTGAGTCCAGTCGCTGCCTGTCTCGCCCTGCGGAATATCTCGGCGCTTGCCAAGCCAGCCTCGACAGGTCAGAAAAAAAGCCGGAAGAAGAAACGCCAACGGAGAACGATTTGACCATCAAGGGCAAAGCCTACATTGCCGGGATCTATGAGCATCCCACCCGGCACGCACCCGACAAATCAACCGCGCAGCTGCATGCCGAGGTCGCCAAGGGCGCGATCGAGGATGCCGGGCTGACCAAAGCCGACATCGATGGCTATTTCTGTGCCGGCGACGCCCCCGGCGGCGCCTGGCCGATGGTCGATTACCTCGGGTTGAAGGTGCGTCACGTCGATTCCACCGAGACCGGCGGCTGTTCCTATTTGATCCATCTCGGCCACGCCGCCGAGGCGATCGCGGCGGGCAAGTGCTCGATCGCGCTGGTGACGCTGGCCGGCAAGCCGCGCACCGGCCCGATGCCGCCGCGCGCATCAGGCGCCGAGGCTGATTTCGAGGCAGCCTACGGGGCGACCACCCACAATGCCTACGGCATGTGTGCCATGCGCCATATGCACGACTACGGCACCACCAGCGAACAGCTCGCCTGGATCAAGGTCGCGGCGTCGCATCACGCCCAGTACAACCCGCACGCGATGCTGAAAGAGGTCGTTACCGTCGAGGACGTTCTCAACTCGCCGATGATCTCCGATCCCTTGCGCCGGATGGATTGCTGCGTCGTCACCGACGGCGGCGGCGCCATGATCGTGACCACGCCGGAGATCGCGAAGAGCCTGAAGAAGCCGCTTGTGCGGCTGATCGGCCATGGCGAGGCGATGAAGGGTCCGCGCGGCGGCAAGGATCTCGACCTCACTTATTCCGCCGGCGTCTGGTCCGGCCCGCGTGCGTTCGAAGAGGCCGGCATCACGCCCAAGGACATCAAGTACGCCTCGATCTATGACAGCTTCACCATCACCGTGCTGATGCAGCTCGAAGACCTCGGGTTCTGCAAGAAGGGCGAGGGCGGCAAGTTCGTCGCCGACGGCAATCTGATCTCGGGCGTCGGCAAGCTGCCGTTCAACACCGACGGCGGCGGCCTCTGCAGCAACCATCCCGTCAACCGCGGCGGCATGACAAAAATCCTCGAAGCTGTCCGCCAGTTGCGCGGCGAAGCCCATCCGAAGGTGCAGGTGCCGAACTGCGATCTCGCGATCGCCCACGGCACCGGCGGACTTCTCGGCGTGCGCCACGCCGCCTCAACCTGCATTCTGGAGCGCGTGTGATGGCTGAAGCGAAAAAATATCCGACGCCGGTGACCAATCCCGAGACCGCACCGTTCTGGGAAGCGGCCAAGGCCGGCAAGTTCATGATCAAGCGCTGTACGGCGTGCGGCG
>CADEDX010000552.1:0-1632 GCA_902826195.1 uncultured Bradyrhizobium sp.
CAGGCTATCGGGGCACCGCTAGCAGGGTTTCCTGCTCGATTTCTTCCGCATCGTCGCTGCCGGCGCCGGTCTTCAGCATCAGCCCCTTTACGCGCGGGGCGAAATGCTCAAACAGGCGCTGATACGCCTCGCGGTCACCTGCAGCGACACGCCCGATCAGTGTCGCCCATTCCACCGTCAGTCTGGGCCTTTCGTTGCCTGGTCGCCAGCTCGACCGGAATCGTGCCGTCGAGCGCGGCGTTCTTGACAGCATTCGGATCGTTTGGGAACCACGTGACATCGCGCCGCTCAAGGGAACTTATCCTGTGATAAACGAGCGGGGCGGGCGTTTGGATCACTCGATTTGCAGGGCGGGCGACGGCACCGCGCAGATCGTCAAAACCTCCAAGGCAGAACACCTCTAAGGCAGGACGCGTTTTGGACGAAATGCCCTGACGAGGCCCCCAACCACGTCGTCATATTCCGCGAAGGCGGCGTATCCAGTAGGCAGCGGCATCCCGGTCGATCGCAACCGCTCTGGGATGCTGGATCCCCGCCTCATTGCGGGTATAACGGCGGAGCGGTGAGCACGCTTTAGCTGGGTCAGGCGATCATAGCTTCTTGCATCGCGCTGGCCGTGTTGCTCTCATTGAGTTTCTGGTTGACGATTTGCACCGTACGGTCGATTTCGACATTGGGGACGCCAAGCTGATGCGAAATCAGTTTCACCAGCAGGTCGACGCGTTCGATGGCTGCCGATCCGCCAGCGACCGCCCTAGCGGCCGATGACGGCTTGAGCAAGCTTTCCGCCGCCTTGGCGTATTTCGCGAAAGGCACTTGATCGGCGGGATCGGCTCCAAGACGCTGGGCGATCGCATCGACGTGGTTGTAGATCGATTGCGAAAGATTGATATCGCTGTGCACCGCGTCACGGATTGACTGCGGCTCCTGCGGCGTGATGCAGCGGTAGTTGCCGGTCAGCAGCATCGACCATTTCGCCAGAGGGACGAACATCGAATCGAACACCTTGAGCTTCACCGGGACATCCTGGCCATCCAGCTTCACCGCATCGATATCGGCTTCCAGCTCACGAAGCAGCAGATTGTGCTTGTCATCCGCAAATGACGCCGCCTTGAAGTTTGTCGGCAGGCCGACATGAAGGACATTTGCCGCATCCTCCGGAGGACGGAAGGCCTGCGGATCCGGGGAGCAGAGTGACACCAGGCCCGGCTCAAACCGATCCCATACCGCAGCATTGGTATAGGCCTCCTCCAACTCCATTTCCGCAAGCGCCGGGATGCGCTTGAGATAGGGCAGTGGGGGCATGTTCATGATCGAGAGGCAAGGCAGCCTCGCTTCGGCGATCTTGATCATCAGAAGCCGCATCGCACGCGCTGCGTATTGCGGTTCCTGCATCACAAGCCCGACCAGATCGTAGCGGGAAATATCCACACCGGCAGGTTCGACTGCGTCCAGGACGCCGGGCAGGTCGCGCGAGAAGATCGGCCGGTGTGCCGGCTCGTCGCGCAGCCTGACGCGGACTTCTGTACCGTTGCGGTTGATGAGGTCGGCCGTCTGCTTGCGGCAGACCAGGGTCACGTTGTGACCCGCCATCAGGAGTTTTGTCGCGAGCAGCGAGCCGTACGAGGCCCC
>CADEDX010000552.1:1732-4711 GCA_902826195.1 uncultured Bradyrhizobium sp.
TGCTTGCTCATGAGGTGACGGACGTGCTCGAGCGTATCCGTCGACGTGCAGGAGACGAGCTGCTGGACGGAGATGAATTGCGACACGCGCATGTTGATGCCGGCCGTACCGTGCTGGGCGACCGCGCGTACGACGTCGCGCTCGGTGAACATGCCGACCGCAGTGTTGCCCTCGGTGCGGACGACATCCTTCACCACCAGTGCGCTGATATTGCTGGAGCGCATCAGTTGCGCGGCAATGGCGACCGTCTCGTTCATGCGAACCGTTGCGACACGGGCGGTCTTCTTGCGCAGGATATCTCCGACTTGCATGGCAACCTCCTTGGGTGAATTATGGACGGAATTCTGGTATACATAATGCCAATTGTCAACACGCGTAGTATTGGAAATCTAACGTCGAGCCGAAGATAAACAGGCAGTATTACTGACGTTTTCTATCGGCGCCGGGGCTGGCGCAGAACAGATTGCGCCTCGGCGGCAGTTCAAATGCGCTCAGGTATACCAGAGGCGGTCCAAGCAAAACAAAACGCGCCCATCCCGGAGGATGAGCGCGCCTGTCTGGAGACGATTGATCCGGTCGGATCAGGCCGCGAGTTGCGATCTGGCGACGACGGATTTGCGCCACGGTTTGAGCACGGCGATCGCGAGCACCGAGGCCAGGATGTTCGCACCGGCCGCGACGATGAACACGTTGTCCCACGTGCCCGACGATTGCTGCATGTAGTTCGCCACCGGCACCAGCAGCGCCGCGGTGCCCTTTGCCGTGTAGAGCAGGCCGGCATTGGTGGTCGCGAACTTTGAACCGAAGGTGTCGGTGCAGGTCGACGGGAACAGTGAATAGATCTCGCCCCAGGCAAAGAACACGAAGCCCGACAGCAGCACGAACCAGACGGGATCGTGGCCGAGCATGTAGAGGCCCCAGATGCCGACGCCTTCCATGCCGAACGCGATGAACATGGTGTTCTCGCGCCCGATCATGTCCGAGATCCAACCGAAGAAGGGGCGGGTCAGGCCGTTCAGCACGCGGTCGATAGTTGCCGCGAACGTTACCGCCGTCATCGTCACCGCCATCAGCGTGACCGGCACGCTGTCGACCTTCCAGTCGACGGCGATTGGCTTGAGGTTGGCGGTAACCATCAATCCGCCGGCGCCGACGATCACGAACATGAAATACATCAGCCAGAAGATCGGCTGACGGATCACCTCGGTCGGCTGATAGTTGCGCCGGGTCTGGATCACGTTGGCGTTCTGCGTCACTGGGGGAACCTGTCCGGCTTTCGGCGAGAACAGGAAGAAGGCGAGTAGCACGATGATGATGCCCTGGCCGAGACCGAAATAGAGGAACGTGGTCTGGAAGCCGGAGTCCTTGATCATCGCCTGGATCGGCGCGACCGTCAGTGCTGAGCCCGCGCCGAAGCCGGCGGCGGTGATGCCGGCGGCCAGGCCGCGCTTGTCTGGAAACCATTTCAGCGCGTTGCCGACGCAGGTGCCGTAAACGCCGCCGGCGCCGATGCCGGCGATGATCATGCCGAGATAGTAGCCGTTGAGCGAGGTCGCCTGGGCGTTGATCGCCCACCCGACGGCGCAGAGGATGCCGCCGATCAGCACGACGATGCGCGGGCCGTACTTGTCGACGAACCAGCCTTCGACCGGTACCAGCCAGGTCTCGAACAGAACGAACAGGGTGAATGCCCATTGGATCGAGGCGCGATCCCATCCGAACTTTTTCTGGATGTCCGGAACGAAGAAGGTCCAGCCATACTGGTAGTTCGCAATCATCACCATCGCGAGGACGCCGATGGTCAATTGGGTCCAGCGATACGCGTCGCTGACCCGAGCCGCCTCGACGGGGGCCGCTCCTTGAACTGTATCCGTCATCTTCCCTCCATAGGCTGTTCTATTCAAAAGGCCGACAGCTCGATGCAGGGAGTTTGGTATATGTTATGCCAGTAGACAAGAGAAAATCTTCGCAACCCGCCGTTGATCGGCAGGAATTTCGAAGCTTGCTGCAAGCGCGAAACGGGGGCCGCCCATCATGGTGCGGCCCCCTCGTAGGGTCATAAAAGCCGTTCGATATTAAGGCGATAGGCTCAGTGTTAGCTCATGCTGCGGCGCTGCGAAGGCGCGAATAGCCTTGCTGAATCAGCGACCAGAACAGCGCCACCAGTCCGAGCGCCATGATCGTGCTGACCAGCGTGTTGGAGAAGAAGATGCCGAGCGATCCCTGCGATCCCAGCAGCGATTGCCGGAAGGCTTCTTCCGCCTTGTCGCCGAGCACGATGGCCAGCACCAGTGGTGCGAGCGGATAGTTGCACTTCTTCAAGAGATAGCCGATCACGCCGAACACCAGCATCAGCACCACGTCGAACGTCGAACTGTGGACCGAGTAGGCGCCGATCGCGCACAGCACCAGGATCAGCGGAGCGATGATGCTGAAAGGGACGCGCAGGATCGCGGCGAATACCGGCACGCAGGTCAGCACGACGAGCAGGCCGACGATGTTGCCGAGGTACATCGAGGCGATCAGGCCCCAGACGAATTCCTTCTGTTCGACGAACAGCATCGGACCCGGCTGCAGGCCCCAGATCAGGAGGCCGCCGAGCAGCACGGCCGCCGTCGGCGAGCCCGGCACGCCAAGCGAGAGCATCGGCAGCAGGGCGGCGGTGCCCGCGGCATGCGCCGCGGTCTCCGGCGCGACCACGCCTTCGATTTCGCCCTTGCCGAAATTGCCGCCGCGCTTTGAGACGCGCTTGGCGATGCCGTAGCTCATGAACGAGGCCGGGGTTGCGCCGGCCGGCGTGACGCCCATCCAGCAGCCGATCAGGCAGGAGCGCAGCGAGGTGACCCAGTAGGACGGCAATTCCTTCCAGGTCTGCAGCACCACGCGCAGGTTGATCTTGGCATTGCCGCCGCGGAACGCCAGCCCTTCCTCCATCGTCAGCAGAATCTCGCCGATGCCGAACAGCCCGATGACGGCGAT
>CADEDX010000553.1 GCA_902826195.1 uncultured Bradyrhizobium sp.
AACGACCCAGAGACCATGCGCCATTTCCAGTCGCCCAATGAGGGCCTCGTAAATCGCATCAACAGGCGTCAAATCTCGCGAGCGCTTGGGCATGCGGCGTGTCTCCAACGCCTTCACCAACGCTCCACCTGCGCCACAAGTCCAGTCGAAATCAGCAATCGATCGCTTAGAAAGTCACACGACCGGGCATCCGTCGTCAAAGCTTGGGCGCAATCACTTTGTCAGAGCCGAAAGTTCGACGCCCAGAGCATTTGCAACCTTCTCCAACACGACAATCGTCGGGTTCCGAACCCCGCGCTCGACGCCAGAGATGTATGTGCGATGAAGCGCGGCGCGAGCAGCCAGATCTTCCTGGCTGACGCCCTGCTTCTCACGAAGCCGCCTCACATTGTTGCCCACGCGCTTGCGCACATCCATGGCGGCAAACCACGGCGACGTAGCCTTTTGGTCTACAGACTATGAGTCTCGTTTTCGCTTGACTGGCCCGGCGCCACATGGATGTGTTGACGCAATGTGACTTATAGTATTCATCGGAGGGGCTTATGATCCGGACCACAGCGAGAGTATTCGCCGGCTGTCTCGTAGCGTTAATGGCGGCGTGCACGACGCTGTCCGCCGAAACCCGGATTCCAAGCACGCTTCGGGCAAGCGAGTTCAATGACACCGCCAGCCAGTATATGGAGCGGCCAACTTTTGTAGCCGTTCAGACATTTTCAGACGGCAATATTGCGCTGCAGGTTCTCGTCGACGAGTACGGAACGGGCTACGATCCAGCGCTTGGGATCGCCACCCAGCACGTCACCTATTTCGACAAGCGGTTCATCGCCGACTATCTGCCGCTGATCGACAAGTACCTTGAATGGGAGGCGTTGGCGGCCCAGCGCGGCGATCTTATCGAGCGTGAGATTGGCATGGGCAAGACCTGGGGCGTCGGCGGCGACATCGAGCTGCGGTTCGGGATCTATAGCTCCAAGGCATCGCAGCACCTGCTCACAATCGAACGCTGCGCACTTGGCACGTGTGTCAATAAGGCGCTCGATTTGACACGGCCCAACGCCTCTGTCCTACGCAGTCTGCTCGTGGATTTTGCGGCGGGCAGGATCGGGCACGAAGATACGCAGTCGATCTACAAGTAGATGGATCAATACGCGTCGGAGTCCGCCAGCACGGCTCACGATGACTTCTTGTACGTATTGGCGTCGATTCTTCATCACTATGCCCGACGCCGGCGGTCGTTGCTGGGCCGCCGACCGTGCTTTCGGTCGATCAGTCGCGTGATCTCCACATCGCGCTGCCAGCCGACAAACTGCGTCAGGGCATCGACCATGTCGTCATGCCGCCCGCCCGGAAAGTTGCGCAACTCATCCCGCAGTAGCTGAGACCAGGCCTCAGCTTGCGGGATAGCGATGCGGCCGGAGTAGAGCGCCTCGGTCGAAGCGGCAAGCCGCTCTTCCTTACTGCCCTCGGGCCGTATCGTAATTGCCTCTCTCAAATTCTCATGCACCTCATGCCAAAGGGCTTCACCATAGGCCGTGTCTTCGATCAGCACGAGGTCGGCGCGCCATGTTCGGGCCTGTTCGATCACCACCTGCTTCAGCCTCGGAAAGTCGATGCGCTCGCGAATGATATTGAGAACGAACCACTGCTGCCCGGTCCAGCCGAAGGTCATGATTACGCTGAAGTCGCTGCGATCGGTGACTGTCACGGCCGTGTCGATGCTTTGGAGGACGTACTTCACCTGCTCCACGTCGCAGGGTGAGCCGACCCAGTTGAGCCGACGGGTGTCGATCAACATGGCGCCAGGCGGCAAGGGATCTTGAAGGAACTGCGCGCTGAAGGCCTGCACACCCATTTCAAGGCGCAAATCATCTAGAACGTTCTGTGGGAACCGCTCGGGAGAGAGGAGGTCACCTGCACGCAGAAGATGCTCGCGGTTTCCATAGAGCCGCAGCGACTGGTCGCGTGGTGCGATCGAAGCAAGGCTCAGATGCCGGAAGACGCCGCGCTCGACGAGTTCAGAAGATATGTCATTGGCATGGAGCCGTTGCTGCGCGATGACGATCCGCCCGGTGCGTGGGTCGTTGATGCGGGTGAGGGCGGTCTCGCGATAGAACCGGTGCACGTCCTCGCGTATGACGCTGTGTTCGACATCCTGGGCCTTGATGAGATCGTCGAGAACCAGGATGTCCGCGCCCATGCCAGTAAGTCCGCCGCCGACAGTTACAGGTCGCCGTCCTCCGCCTTGGCGCGTCCTGACATTCTCGAGCCGCATCTCAGAAAAAGACACTTGGGGGAAGCAGGCGCGGTAGAAGCGAGAGCGTACAAGCCGGAGGAACTTGTCAGTGTGCTCGCGGCCGAGCTCCTGATTGTAGGTTGCAACCACGATGTCGAGGCTGGGATCCTGACCCAGCGCATAGGCCGGCAGGGCGACGGCGATACAGAAGCTTTTGAGGTGTCGCGGCGGCATGTTGATGAGCAGGCGGGGTGAACGCCCCTCGATCAACTCCTGCAACTCGAAACAGACCGACGCCAGAAACGGCTCAAAGACGAGGTTGCCACCTTCGACAACCTTGAACGCGTGTCGGACGAAGTGATCGAAGCGTCCGACCGCAAGCGCTAGCAGCACTTGCGTGTCGCGCTGTGCGCTCTCAGGCTGGTCAGGACGTCTTGCGCTTGGATTTCTGTTTCTTTGCGCCACGCTGCAAGACCTCCTGATCGTATTCCTCGAGGAGTGACCGCCGGAGTTCCGGATCGAACTCGAATGCATCCGGGTTTTCTTCACCCATGTCCCGGCGCCTATCGTACTCGTTCACTGCGATGATCGATCGGTGATCGCCGTCGCTCGCCTTCTTGACGAGCCTTCGGAGAACAATCTCGCGCTTCGTCATCGAGCGTCTGCGCCCGTCGGGGCCCGTTCCGACAACCCGCTCGTCGAGGATCTCGCTCAGCGTTGGATCCGGTTTCCGGCGGCCAGGTGGGCGCCCGTTGGGATTGCCCGACACCCCTTTCTTGAACTGGCTGTGCTCGGGAGGCTTACCGCGCCCGACCTTGTTGCCGTCCGACCTTTGCGTGGATCCGCTGCCCCCGGCCGTTCGAGGCGTCCGTTTTGCGCCCGCCATGGATCAGTCTCCCTGACGCCGGCGCCTGCGCGGCGGCCGCGGCTCGGGCGCGACCTCCTCAGCGGACGCTTCCGCGCGCTGGCGCCGGAGCTCCGTAAGCGTGAGCCCCGTCTCCTCGTGGACCGCCTCGACGCCGAAGATGCGTCGATAGCGATTGAGGATCGTCTCGACATAGGCCGGGTCGATCTCCATGAGATAGCCGACACGACCGGTTTTTTGTGCGGCGATCAGCGTCGAGCCTGACCCGCCAAAGACGTCGAGGATGACATCGCCCCGCTTCGTGCAGTCCTTGATTGCGTCCATGATCAGGGCGACGGGCTTTACGGTCGGGTGCATCGCGAGCGCTTCATCGCGCATGGGTCCGAAGACGTTTGCTCCAGCGTAGGTCCACACGTTTGTCCTACTTCTTCCGTGTCGGCCTAACTCGATATTGTTGCGGTGGGTTGCCCCCGGGACGCGAAGTACGACAATCATCTCGTGCTGGCTGCGGTAAAAACTCCCCATGCCAGCTCCCGTCATGCACCAGAGGGCGATGTCGATCAGTTCGAGGCCGAGACTGTCGGCAGCGTTGAGGAGGTGGCGGACATTTCGCCAGTCGATGCAGACATAGACGAGGCCGCCCGGGTCGAGTTGTGCCGAATACATGGCCGTTGACGATCGAAGATACTCTTGGAACTCTGATCCCGACAACTCGCCATTGGCCGCGACGAACTCACGATGCTTGACGCGACCCTTTCCTCCGATGCTGCGCGCGGGGCAGTTGTAAGGCGGATCTGTGAACACCATGCCGGTCTTCGCGCCAGCCATCAGTGTCGCGTATGCCTCGGGCTTGAATGCGTCCCCGCATAGAACGCGATGCGCCCCCGTGACGAAGAGATCGGCCGGCCGCAGCAGTGAGGTTGCCGGCGGGGTCACGACATCATCAACATCCGACGCGAGTGGTTCGGCAAGCGTCACGTCTGCATCGGCGATCGTGAACCCCAAGGCCTCGAGGTCGATGTCGTTAGCAAGCGCATCGGCAAGGGCATCCCGCAGCGCCGGCTCATCCCATGTGGCATGTTCCTGGATCTTGTTGTCCGCAATGCGGAATGCTTCGAGTTGAGCACGCGACAGGTGTGAGACGCGAAGCGCTGGGATCTGCTCGATCTTGAGCTTGCGCGCGGCCTGAACACGAAGCTCGCCTGTCACCACGGTGAGATCATCATCGACGACGATTGGCGTCAGGAACCCGAACTCCGAGATCGACGCCAGGAGCATTGATTCTTGTTGCGGAGAATGAATGCGCAGACGCCGGTTTGGGAGTTTGACGCGCGTGGGCGCCAAAAGCTCCTGCTTCGGCAAGGCGTGTGACCGGCGGTTACGCCGCCTGCCGCCGATCGCATCGGCGTTAGCGATCTGAGCCAAAACCGCCTCCTGTGCATATGGTGAGCCGACCGCGCATGGCCGCACCGCTGGGCATTGGGGTCGCGGCCGAAGGGGGCGACAAGCAGAGAAGGGTGCGGTCGCGCATCATCCCAACGTCCTCGTCAGGAGTTCTGTCGCGGCCTCGGAGAGGAGCGGGTCGGGGTTGTTCCAGAAC
>CADEDX010000554.1 GCA_902826195.1 uncultured Bradyrhizobium sp.
CGCTGCGGACATCGTGGTCGCTCAGGACGTTGCAGGAACAGACAATCATGAAACCGCTAGAACCCCGGATGATGCGACCTCATCGATATTTAAGTGCGCGACGAGATGCAAAAGGAAAAGCCGCATTTTCAAGCAATTCCAAACTGATGCCGGAGATATATTGGAATGAATCTAAAACGGTGTCGTTGAGCTAGATCACGGCGGCGCGCTTTTATTCCCTTAGGATTTCTGGCCTCAATCACCACCTCCGCCGCCGCCATCGCCCCCTCCGCCGCTGTCACCGCCGGAGTCGCTGGAGGCGCCGGAATCATGCGACGAGGAATTGTCACTGCCGGACGAGGAAAACAGGCTCCAACCGTCACCGCTGGAAATGTCGCCTGAGGACGAGTCGCCACCGCTATCGCGCCGGGCCTTGCGCGTTTGCGCCCGGCTCATCAGTAGATAGCAAACCAGCGAGGTTCCGCCGACTGCCACCATGAATGCCGTCATTCCATTCATTTTCTGGATCCAACCTTCAGGGTCTCCAAATTACGGTATTTTAGCACCGCCAAACTCCGCCCAATCAACATTTGGTCGGCCCGATGGACACCGCCGTTCATTGATCATTCAAGCGAAATATGGAACTTTCGCCGCGATAAAAATCAAAACCCTTTGCTCACGAGAAAGGTGGGGCCATGAAGAAGACGTTGCTGGCGCTTAGCGCCGCTGCCGCATTGACCATTTCCGCCGTTGCGATTCCCGCACCAGCCCAAGCGCAGCGCGGCGTTGCTGCGGGCGTCGCCGCTGGATTGCTTGGTGGCGCCATTGTCGGCGGCGCGATCGCCTCGCAGCACGGCTATTACGGCCCGGGCCATTACGCGCCCGGCTACTATGGCGGCGGTCCGGCCTATGTGGTCGATCCCGGCTACGGCGAATCCTGCTTCTGGCAACGCCAGCGATTCTGGGATGGATATGGCTGGCGGGTTCGCAACGTCAGGGTTTGCGACTAGCGCTTGGCTCGCGCTGCAAGCGCGTTCATCTTCATTAAATCTGCCATCACAGATGCCCGGAAAAGCACGGCTTTCCGGGCAAATTGCTGTTCCGGCCCGAAAAAACCGTTTTCTTCGATCACGGTTTCGAGGCGTTTACTTTCGATTGACCTAGGTACGCTTCTGTAGCGAAACGGCAGTTCGAAACAGCGTATGAGTCACCGTAAACCCGGCGCCCAAGCGCGTCACTCCAGGAGAATCCAGGACATGAAGAAGACATTTGCTGCCTTCGTCGCAGTCGCAACGGTAGCCGGTGCGCTCGCCGCGACGCCCGCGAACGCGCAGCGCGGCGTTGCCGCAGGCGTAGCGGCCGGCCTGCTCGGCGGCGCGATCATCGGCGGCGCGATCGCCTCCAGCCGTCCGGCCTATGGCGGACCGGTCTATGTCGAAGAAGCGCCCTATCCGGCCTGCCGCATGGTTCGCGAGCGCTTCTGGGACGGCTATGACTGGCGCTATCGCCGCGTCGAGGTCTGCAACTGATTTGATCGATTGGCGCGCGAGCGCTCAGCGACTGAAAACCCGGCCTATCGGTCGGGTTTTTTGTTGAGGTCAAGCTGCTAGCCCCACTCAAGCTGGTGCGGGAGTTCTGCGATCCGCCAGGCCGCAAGGCTCTTGTCGGCCCAGCCGCCATCGCCTTCGGTACAGTCCTCTACGAGCAGATGGAGCGGAGCGCCCCAGTTGAACGGCGCAAGCGCGAGGTTGAGCGCACGCCAATCCCCGTCCTCGCAGTCGATGTTCGTCCGCAGTTCCGGAAACGTCGTCGTGATCAGCCATTCGCTGCCCGAGCGCCGGAAATTGGCAATCGCGGCGGCGATGTTGGCGAACGACAGATGCACCAGACAGTCACGGCACAGGATCGCGCCGGCGCGTGGCAACGGATCGCTCGTGATGTCGGCAAGGAGGAAGCTGCGCGAAACGCCGTCGCGGGCCGGCTGGCCGCGCAGATCATCGATCAACTCCGGCACGACATCGACCCCGGTATAGGGCATGCCGATATCGAGATCGGAGATCCAGCCGCCGTCACCGCAGGGCGCATCGAGAAGCGACGTCGCGCCCAGTTCACGCAGCAAGCCTGGCAGCCGTTGCCGCAGGTTTGCCGTCGCCTCGTCTTCCGATCCGAGTCCCGACACCGAGCTGGCGGCGCCCCAGAGGTTGGTCCGGTGAATCCGACGAAACCGCTCAGCGAGATCGAGCCCGGAAAATGACGATCGTTCGGCGGCGAACCTCAAATGTGCGAGAACCGGTGGGCGATTGTCGTCTCGGTCTGTACTCAAGGTCGCTCGCCTTCGTTATCCATCGCAGAAATCCTTCGACGTTACACGGGGCCTACCCTGCCCTTCAGCTAATCTTTCGTCGAAGGTACTCTTGGCGAATGCGGCGCGCCATCCTTGTAGCCCGGGCGAGCGAAGCGACCCCGGGGACAATGGTGACAAGGCCGACGGATATTTCGCCTGGCTGGCACTGGTCCCGGGGTCGCTTCGCTCGCCCGGGCTACGAAAGCAGCGCTAGCGCCCCGCGCTCATCGAGCGCAGCACCGCTTCGCTCGGCCAGCAATCGACCTTGAGCCCGGCGGATTTCTGATACGCGCCCAACGCTGCCCGCGTCTGCATGCCCGCCTTGCCGTCGAGCTTGTCCTTGTAGAGGCCGACGCGCGTCAGGTGTCGCTGCATGGCTTCGACATCGGCCGAGCGCAACTGCGTCGAGGCCGACCACGGCGTGGCGAACGGTTGCGAGTTCACCATGCGGTCGGCGAGGTGGCCGACGAACAGCACGTACAGATCGGAGAAATTGTATTCCTTGATCACAAAATAGTTCTTCGTGGTCAGGAACGCGGGGCCGTAAATGCCTTCGACCTGCAGCAGCGACGCCGGCTGCGCCTGCTCGGCTGTGCTCAGCTTCTGCCCACGCACCGGCACGAAGCCTGCGCGCAGCCATTCGGCAATCGGTTTCGTCACCTCGGGCACGCCCATGGTGCAGTCGATATTGGCCGGAGCCTTCACCTCATAGGCCCATCGCACGCCCGGCTGCCAGCCCTTGTTGACGAGTTGCTGCGCGGCGGACGCCAGCGCATCCGGCACCGAATGCCAGATGTCGACCTTGCCGTCGCCATCGAGATCGACGCCGTGCTTGTAATATTCGGACGGGAGGAATTGCGTGTAGCCGGTGGCGCCGGCCCAGGACGAACGAAAATCCTTGCGCGCCACGACGCCCTCGCCGAGCAGCTTCAGCGCAAGGATAAATTCGCCGCGGTATTGATCCTTGCGCCGGCCGACATAGGCTTGCGTCGCCGCCACGCGCAGCGTGTCGTATGGCAGCCGGTAGCGGCCGTAATCGGTCTCGCGGCCCCAGATCGCCAGCACGACGCTGGACGGAACGCCAAAGCGCTTTTCGATGTCGGCGAGTGCGGCCCGATGCTGCTGCATCAGCTTCTGCCCTTCGGCGGCGAGCCGCGCGATGGACGCTTCCTTGACGTAATCGGCCGGCACCTGCACGAACTCGGCCTGCGACGGCGCGCCGGTGGCGGGCCGGCCCGGCAGGATCAGGTCGGGCAGTTTGAAATCGGGTTCGAGCCCTTGCGCCTCGCGATCGAACGTCGCGCGCGACACGCCAGCCGCCTGCGCCTCCGGCCAGAGCGAGGCGATGAACTGGGTGAAGGCGGCGTCGGCCGAGAACGCGGGATGCGCCGTTGCGAGCATCACTGCAGTCCCGATCAGAATTGCGGCGATCCCTCCTTGTCGCAAAGCCCGAACTCCAATTATTTTACAAGCCGCCCATCAATGCGAGCCGGCCTGCTTGGCATGCTCGGCGGAATCATTCGACAACTTGTCGACATAGGCAATGCCGATCGCCGACAGGATGAAAACCGTGTGGATGATGGTCTGCCACATCACGCCGGTTTCGGTGTAGGCGCCCTTGCCCGAGGCGAGGTTGCCGGCCTCGATGAAGGTGCGCAGCAGATGGATCGACGAGATGCCGATGATGGCCATCGCGAGCTTGATCTTGAGCACGCTGGCGTTGACGTGGCTGAGCCATTCCGGCTGGTCGGGATGTCCTTCCAGGTTGAGACGGGAGACGAACGTCTCGTAGCCGCCGACGATGACCATCACCAGCAGGTTGGAGATCATCACCACGTCGATCAGGCCCAGCACCGCCAGCATGATCTGCTGCTCGCTGAAATCGAAGGCGTGGGCGAACAGGTGCCACAACTCTTTCAAGAACAGCACCACATAGACGCCCTGCGCGACGATCAGGCCGATATAGAGCGGCAGCTGCAGCCAGCGGGAGCTGAAGATCAACAGCGGAATCGGACGCAGGGCCTTCCGCTCGGCCTTGGGCGGAAGGGGCGTTTCGGGGGTAAAGGACATCAGATGGGGCTCGCTACAGGAATTCGAACTGCGGAAGGATGCCTATATCTACGCAATCTGACCGCACTGTGAAGCGACAACTGGCCGCAGCGCAACACCACAGCGTCACTTCGCTGCCCCTCACCGCGTCAATTTCTTGTACTTCACCCGGTGCGGGATGATGGAATCCTGT
The DNA here is from genome assembly GCA_902826195.1 of uncultured Bradyrhizobium sp. GTDB lineage: Bacteria > Pseudomonadota > Alphaproteobacteria > Rhizobiales > Xanthobacteraceae > Bradyrhizobium. The sequence continues at coordinate 4,566 of CADEDX010000554.1, forward strand.
CCCAGCCGGCGCATCTTGTCCTTCTCATAGTCCTGGAAATTACCTTCGAACCATTCGACATGGCTGTCGCCCTCGAAGGCCAGGATGTGGGTGGCGATGCGGTCGAGGAACCAGCG
>CADEDX010000555.1 GCA_902826195.1 uncultured Bradyrhizobium sp.
CGTTCTCGGTAGGCTTCGGCGTCGCGGCGGGGGTCTTCGGCGCGACCCACGTCAGCCTTTTCGCTGATCGAGCCGGTAATATCGGACAGTACTGAGTTCGTGCAGCTGCCGAGCCCCAACGCGAAAATCAGCGTCGATGTGCACGCAAGAAGTCGCGTAACGCAGAACGGATGAAGCAACTTCTGTCGCATATAGCTGGACTCACGGCGGCAACGGTCCAGGAACACTCACAGCTTAACCCTAAGTTCAGGTTAAATTCGTTCTGCTCGGCGGTATTCGGCGACCTTTGCAGGCCGCCATGCAACCTCCGGGCGCGTACCACCTGCCCGAGCCCTCCCCTGCCAGAACAACTGCTGACTAATCTAGGAACTGCGCACCGAGCTCGCAGCCGATCCGCCAGGCCAACCGGCACTGACGGGGCCGGCCCTCCGAGAAAATCACCGTAAATTCGGAAGGAATTTCGGGATATTCGGCGATGATCTTCACGCCGCCATCCGACACGTCGGAGATCATGCAGTCGCGCGGCAGACCGCCGGTCGCGAACTGTATCTTTGCGAAGCTTCTGCACGCCCGTCGTTCGCTGCTGCGGCGGTTAGCATACATGGACAAATCCGTGACCCTTCGATGTTAGGCACCCTGTTGCGGATCAACCTAACGGGGAATTATTGGAATTCGCCTAGCGCGGCGGCTTGCAATGTAGCGGTTGGATTCGAACTCCGTTTACCGAATCCGCCGCCGAAGGTGGAAAGCCGGGCTTTTGACGGGCTAATAGCCGCCTGCGCCGGCGGCTACCTGCACAATTTTCGGTAAATTAAAGGGTTGATCCCCCCTCGTTAGGCGATAGCCTGACCCCTCGACTCGCGTTGGCGGAAAGAAAACGCATGGGAAGCCTGGTTCTTCTCGATTTGATGGGTGGCGTCGCGCTGCTGCTGTGGGGCCTTCACATGGTCCACAGCGGGATTCTGCGCGCGTTCGGCGCCGACCTGCGCCTGCTGCTGGCGAAGGCGCTGAGCAACCGCTTCACCGCCTTCGGCGCCGGCCTGGGTCTCACCGCCCTGCTGCAGAGCAGCACCGCGACCGCCCTGATTACGAGCTCATTTACGTCCGAGGGAATCGTCAGCCTCGTCCCGGCACTGGCGATCATGCTCGGCGCAAATGTCGGCACCACGCTGATCGTGCAGATCCTGTCGTTCAACATCGCCGCCGTAGCACCCGTGCTGTTCATCATCGGCCTGGTCGCCTTCCGCAGCGGTCCGCGCTCGCGCGTCAAGGATATCGGCCGCGTCTTCATCGGGCTCGGCCTGATGCTGCTCGCGCTCCATATCCTGCTCACCACGCTGGCGCCGGCGGAGAACGCGCCAGGCGTGCGCGTGTTCATGAACGCGATCACCGGCGATCCCGTGCTCTGCATCCTGTTTGCCGCTATTATCACCTGGCTGGTGCATTCCAGCGTCGCCAGCGTGCTGCTGGTGATGTCGCTGGCCTATGCGCATTTCATCACGCCCGCCGCGGCGCTGGCGCTGGTGCTCGGCGCCAATCTCGGCAGCGCCATCAACCCGCTGGTCGAGGGCGCGCGGCGCGACAATCCCGCCAGCTACCGCCTGCCGCTCGGCAATCTCGTCAACCGGCTGGCCGGCATCCTGCTGGCGCTGCCGTTCCTGCAACCGATCGCCGATCTGCTGATCGCGTGGCAGCCGGATGTCGCCAAGGCCACCGCCCTGTTCCACATCGCCTTCAACGTGGTGACCGCAGCCGCCTTCATCGGCCTGCTCGACTGCATGGCGCAACTGCTGAAACGGCTGCTGCCCGAGCGCGTCAAGGAAGCGGATGCATCAGGGCCGCGCTATCTCGACGATAGCGCGCTGGAAACGCCCTCGCTGGCGCTGGCCGATGCCGCCCGCGAGACCCTGCACATGGGCGACCACGTCGAAATCATGCTGCGCAAGGTGATGGCGGCCATGATGACCAACGACCGCGCGCTGGTCGACCAGGTTTCGCAGATGGACAATGCCGTCGACAGCCTCGACGAGGCCATCAAGCTCTACGTGACAAAACTTACCCGCGGCAGCCTCGATGAGCGCGAGGGGCAGCGCGCGATGGAAATCGTCTCGTTCGCCATCAACCTCGAGCATATCGGCGACATCATCGATAAGAATCTGAGCGAACTCGCCACCAAGAAGATCAAGCGCCGCTTCCAGTTCTCGCCCGAGGGCGCCGAGGAGCTGTCTGCCTTCCACAAGCGCACCATGGATTCGCTGCGAATCGCATTCGGCGTCTTCATGTCCGGCGACGTCAACGAGGCGCGAAAGCTGCTGGCCGAGAAGTCGGCACTGCGCAATGCAGAACTGGCCGCGACCGAACGGCATCTCGACCGCCTGCGCGAAGGCCGGCCCGAAACCATCGAGACCACCTCGCTGCATCTCGACGTGCTGCGCGATCTCCGGCGCATCCACTCGCACATCTGTTCGGTCGCCTATCCCGTACTGGATGCCGCGGGCGAACTGGCGGCCTATCGTTCCACGCAGAGCGATCTGACGGTCCTGGCTGCGCCGGTAGCCAGCCGCCCCTGAGCCCATCTCCGTCATCCTGAGGCGCGAGCGCAGCGAGCCTCGAAAGGCGCACCACACGCCGGCGGCTGGCGCCCTTCGAGGGCCGCGCTGCGCGCGGCCACCTCAGGGTGACGGTGGTTGTCGTTGTGCCGTACATCAGCACATCAGCGGTCCAGCGTCTTCGATGCCTTGCCGCGATGCCTGATGATCAGCATGATGTTCCGGATATAGATGATCGTGGCCAGCGACTGGCCGAGAATGATCACAGGTTCGCGCTTGGCGATGCCGTAGACCAGCGTCATCAGCCCGCCGCCCATCGAGAAGAACCAGAACGCGATCGGGATCACGCTTCGTCCGGCGCGTTCGCTGGAAATCCACTGCACCAGGAAGCGCGCGGTAAAAAATAATTGCGCGATCAGGCCGAACGCCAGCCAGAAATCGAATTTGGCGACGAAGACGTCGTAAAGATAGTCGCCGAGCGCCTGCCCGTATTGGATCAGCATCAGAGAACCTCGGTCACAGCCGGCGTCGGCTTCTTGCGGCGGATCAGCCACCACACGCCGGCGAGATCCATAATCCCGATCCATAGCCGGTCAAAGAAGCCGTAATTGGACACGCCGGAATGGCGCGGGCGGTCGATCACGTCGACATAGGCGATGTCGAATCCTTCGCGGCGAACCAGCGCCGGCAGGAAGCGATGCAGCCCGTCGAAATAGGGCATCGACAGGAACACGTCGCGCGGAAAGGCCTTCAGGCCGCAGCCGGTATCGCGGGTGCCGTCGCTCAGAATCGCCTTGCGCACGCCGTTGGCGATCCGCGACTGCAGCTTCTTGAAACCGGTATCCTTGCGCCCGACGCGCTGGCCGGCGGCAAGACCGATACGCCCACCGCCCTTTTCGACCGAAGCGATCAGATCCGGCAGAAACGCCGGATTGTTCTGGCCATCGCCGTCGAGCGTCGCCACGATAACGCCGCGCGCCGCGCGTACGCCGCTGCGCACAGCGGCCGATTGACCGGACGAAACCGCGTGCTTCAGTTGCCGAAGCTGGCGGTGCTGCTTTATCAGATCGGCCAGCCGCTCGGCGGTCGCATCCGTCGAGCCGTCATTGACATAGATGATCTCGTAGGCCCAGCGGCCGTCGAGCGCGCCGATGATTTCCGCAACCAGCGGCGCGACGTTCTCCGCTTCGTTGCGCACCGGCACAACGACGGAAACGGCTACCGCATCTTTGTCGGAAGAGGACACCTGGGCACTCGTGGTTTGGGTTGGATTCGAAAACGGCCCGACGCCGGAACCGGTCCTCTCGGGCATGTCGCAGCGCCCGCTTTTATGGGGCGATTGCGCCCCGGGCAACCCCTTTGAGGCGCCCCGAGGAGGGCCCGGCCAGCGCCACAATGCTGCCGTCGCGCAGGATCGCAAATCCCAGTCGGCGCGCCGCGAACCAGTAGCGCGCGAACATCGCGCCGATGATCCCGACCATCGCCCCGGCCACCACATCGCTCGGGTGGTGGGCCAGCAGCACCAGACGAGTCGCCAGGATGATAAGGGCATAGACCGCCATCGCAATCCTCGCCTTGGGCCACACGGCGGAGACCGCAAAGGCGAGCGCGAGAGCCGGCGTGGCGTGGCCCGAGGGAAAGCTGTAAAAGGCCGGGTTCCCTGCAAAGGGCGAGAAGTTGAAGGCGTTGGCTTCACCGCCGACAAACGGCCGGCCGCGGCCGACGCACCATTTCAGCACTTCGGTAACGAGCGCGGACACCGCTACTGCGCAGAACAGGAACTGCAGCCGGGTTCCCAGACCGAGCAACAGCGAGCGGCGGATTCCATGCAAGGCCGCCGAAACGAAAGCGATCGCAATCAGCAGCCCGCCCAGCACCGACAGCACATACTCGTCCTTGCCGAAATCGGTGAGAATGCGAACCCACCACAGCGAGGGAGAGCCACGCTTCGGCATCTGTCCGATTTCCCAGGCATCGAGCAGGAACATCAGCACGATGATGGCGGCGCCAAGCCCTGCCGAAAGCCAGAGCGCGTGCCGCGCCGCGCGCCTTGCGGCCTCGGCTCGCCGCGAATGCGATGGGCTGCGCACGAGTTGGGCCAGCGACAACCACGCGAGCTTGACGAAGCGT
>CADEDX010000556.1 GCA_902826195.1 uncultured Bradyrhizobium sp.
AAGCTGCCGACCGGGGTGCGGGCGGCGCTGACGATGACGACATCGTCTGACATGGACATCTCCTTATTAGGGTTTCTTGGGGCTTCGAGGTTTTGGCGACAGCGGCCGGATGGCCTTCCTTGTCTCTCACCTCATCCTCTTAACCTCGTTGACCCATGTCAATCGGCCAGGGCCCAAAATCCTGCCGCGGCGCATTCAAATTGATCCCAATGAGGGTTTCCATAGCAGCGTCCATGCCTTGGAATTAACCGTGCCGCACAAAACGGTAGCCGAGCCGCATTGAAAATGCTTACTTTGCTGCGTTGCGTTGCTCGTCTGCCCGTCGGCGATGCCGTCGGGTTCCCCGCTCTCGGTGTCGATGTGTGAGCTTATGGCAAAGTCAGACCAACCTACGACCATTAAAAAGTACGCCAATCGGCGGCTCTATAATACCGGCACCAGCACCTATGTAACGCTCGAGGATCTCGCGGCGATGGTGAAGGTCGGCGAGGATTTTCTCGTCTACGACGCCAAGACCGGTGACGACATTACTCGCTCGGTGCTGGCGCAGATCATCTTCGAACAGGAAAACAAGGCCGGACAGAATTTGCTGCCGACCACTTTCCTGCGCCAGTTGATCCGCTTCTACGGCGACAGCATGCAGATGGTGGTGCCGAAATATCTGGAGCAGTCGATCGACACGCTGACGCGCGAGCAGGAAAAGTTCCGCCAGCAGCTCACCAACACGTTCAGCGGCACGCCGTTCGCGCCGCTCGAGGAACATGTCCGCCGCAACATGGAATTGTTTCAGCAGACGTTCTCGATGTTCAAGCCGTTCGTGCCGCCGCGCGCCGGATCGGCGCCATCCGAGCCGGAGAAGGCCCCGGAGCCGGCGCCCGACGAGACCAACATCGACGACCTTCGCCGCCAGATGAAAGACATGCAGGATCGTCTCGAGCGCATGTCGAAAGAGCCGAAGAAGGAAGAGTAGAACTCTCCACCAAATTGCTCCCCGCCCGTCGTCCGGCGAACGCAGGACGACGGGCGGAGAGCAAATTCTATCCTGCCGCCGGCAGCGCCGTATCGCCCGCCACGGTCCATGGCCGGTCGGGCGAGGCCAGCCCGATCAGTCGGCCCTGGATGTAGTCACAGCCCCATTCACGCAGCATCACGGCGGATTCCTCGTCCTGCACCCATTCCGCCACCGTCTTGATCTGCAACCGGTTGGCCAGATCGATCAGCGTGTGCACGAAGGCGCGATCGTCCGCGGAGCGCGCGATGTTCTGTACGAAGGCGCCGTCGATCTTGACGATATCGACGCCGAGCTTGCGCAGGTTGCGGAACGACGTGTAGCCAGCGCCGAAATCGTCGATCGCGATCTGGCTGCCGAAATTCTTCAACCGGGTGACGAAGCCGCTGATATCGTCGATATCCTGGATCGCGACCGTCTCGGTGATTTCGACGATCAGCCGCTCGCCGGCGCCGGGATGGGCCTGCATCAGCAATTCGATGGTGCTCCACCAATCCGGGTCCATTGTGGTGTCGGGCGAGATGTTGAGGCTCATCCGCACGTTCGGCGACGCCGCAAGCTCGGCTACCGCCAGTTCGAGCACGCGGTGGTCGACCAGCCGGATCAATCCCAGCCGCTCCGCGACGGGAACGATATCGGGCGCCAGCAGCGCCTGTCCGTCGGCCTGCTCCATCCGCACCAGGCACTCGTAGAAGGCCGGCTGCCGCGAGCGGGCCTCGACCACCGGCTCGAACGCCGCGACGATGCGGCGGTCGTTGAGCGCCGTGACGATCTCATCAGTGACGCGGATATTGACGCGGCGCTGGGCGTCGCGCTCGACGTTCGGCTTCCACAGCGCGAACGCCCCGGCGCGGCGGCGCTTGGCGCCGTCAAGCGTTTCCTGGGCGCGGTTGACGGCTTCATCGGTCGTGCGGGCATGTCGCGGGATGGTGACCGCGCCGATCGAGGCCGTCACCGAGACCGGGCCGGATTTGGTCGGGATCACCGTGTCGCGGATGCTGGCCAGGAAGCGCTCGGCCGCGGTGTTGGTGTCGTCGACGGTGCAATTCCGCAAGATCAATCCGAACTTGTTACCAGAGAAGCGGCCGAGCACGTCGCCGCCGCGCAGTCTGGCGCGTATGCGCTTGCCGACCTCGGCGATCACGGCGTCCGCGACGTCGAAGCCGAAGGCGTCGTTGACGCGCGCCAGATGATCGACGCCGATCAGCATGAAGGCGCTGGTCGACCGGACACGCATGTTTTCCTCGATGGTCTCGGCCAGCCCGGCCACGAGGTGCGTTCGGTTGAGTTCGCCGGTCAGCGGATCGTGCCGTGACAGCCGGAGCAGTTGCTCGTCGCGGGCGTGGCGCTCGTTGTTGATGCGGACGACGCCTTGCGCGCGCACCGGCTTGCCATCGGCGCCGGCGAACCAGCAACCGGTCTCCTCGATCCAGATCACCGGCGCCGAGGCCGCGGCCCGCACGCCATATTCGATCCGGTAGGTGACGCCTTCGTCGCCCCGCGACAGCGCCGACCGGGCCAGCGCCTCGTCCCGGATCGACCGGGAAGGTTCGATCAGCCGGGCAAAGGCCGAGCCGGAGATCAGGGCTTCCGCCGGAATATCGGTGAAGACCGCGGCGGCATTATCGCTCCAGGCGATGGTATCTGCCGTCAGGTCCCAGACGAAAGCCGCCTGACCAAGCGAGGCGAGGATGCTGGCGGCTTGTGGAACAGGTAGCATCAGGACGTCTCGATTCGGGACACCGGCGGGGTGATTCCCGTGCCATGAGGATAGTGACGCTTGTGCCCGCAAGGCTAGGCCATGTTGATAAATAATCCGGAAACCACGTTTCTAAGGCTTTTCAGACGCACAGGAACGAATTGTTAGGAATCGGCATAGGCCTTGCGAGGTGACATCGCAGTGGGGGCGCAATGTCCCGAAACGTGACAGATTTAGCCGGTGACGGTGTGCGATGCTGAATATCGATCGGTCCGAAAACATCCAGGACGGCGAGTTCGTCGATCTCGACGAGCCGGTGCGCGCTGAACTGATAGCGGTAACCCAGTCCGTGCACTGGTCGCCGCGCCCGGCGCCGCGGCCCGATCCGACCTTCGTCGCGCAGTTGATTGCGACCGCCGACCAGGCGCCACAGACCCGCCGCCTGCGGCGGGGTTCGCCGGCAGATGCGCAGACCGCCTACGGCGCCAGCCAGATCCGCCGTCGCGATGCCGGCTTCCGGACCCGGCAAACCATCTAAATCGTCTAGCTAGCGCTGAGTCGTGTCGGGCTTGTCCGGCGGCGGGAAGGCCGGTCCCGGCTGCAGTCCCGGCGACGGAATTTCCGGCGAATGGCTCTCCGGCGAGGGGACTTCCGTTGCAGCGGTTTTAGGCGCATCGGGCGCGGGCACGACCGGGGTCGGCTCTGGCGCAGCGGCCGGCGGCGCCGGCTTTATCGGTTCGGGCTTTTCCTGCAGCACAGATTCGGCGACGGCGGCCGCCGGCGGGGGTTCTGGCTTGACCGGTGCAGGTGCCGGCTGAGGCTCGGGCGCTGGCGGCTCGACCTGCTCGGCTTCGATCTTCCCGGCTTTCGCGGGACGTGCAGGAGCCGGCGCCGCCGCGACCGCACGGCGTCGCGTTCGCAAGGCGAGGCCGGAGATGAAATCCACCAGCGACAGCGCGGTCATCAGGAAATAGGTCGAGGTGGCGAATTTCGGCCACATCACGAATTCGGCGGCCGCCGCGCCGAACACGATCAGCGACAGCAAATGGTCGGTCAGGTATTTCGCGCCGGGGCGCGCGCCCTTGATGACTTCGGCAAGCAACAGCAGGATCGCGAGCGTCAGCAGGATGTCGCTGAGCGTGACCGTCCACTCCGCCCCCGACACCAACATCACCTTCACCAACGGGTCGGTGAACGACACGTCGGGCATCAGGAAGACGATGATGTTGTAAATCGCGAGCGGAATCAGAAGCAGCGGAAAACCGACCATGGGTATGTCGCGCCTTCACAGGTAACCGGATTGTCCCCCCGGGGCGAAGCGGCGCTTCGCCCGCGGAACCGTTGGCCCACTCGTTGGCCAAATTCGGGCAGACGCGAGTCGAAGTCGCGTCTTATCCCCCGAACCCGATCAGGATTCCTTCTTTTTCAGCACCTGCCGGCCCTTGTACATGCCGGTCTTGAGGTCGAGGTGGTGCGGACGGCGCAGTTCGCCGGAATCCTTGTCTTCCGCATAGGTCGGCTTTTTCAGAGCGTCCGCCGAACGGCGCATGCCACGCCGCGAGGGCGATGTTTTTCTTCTCGGAACGGCCATAACGATCCTCTAGGGGTGTTGCGGGCAGATGTGTTGTGGAGGCATCGTCCGAAGCCGGACGGCCCGGCGCCTGCTGCGCGGGCTGCGATGCCGATAAGGCCGCGCTTATAGAGGATGGCTTAGCGTAAAGCTAGGCCGGCCTGCGGTTAAATTGGCCGAAAATTGGCTCAATATCCGCGATTCTCGCTCCAGCAGCGCGGCACCGCCACCGCCCGCGCCATGTAGGTCCCGGCCAGCCGCCGTACCCCAGGGCCGGGGTTGCGGGCGCTTCGCCTGACCGGATTGGGCAGGATCGCCGCTAGCAGGGCCGCCTCGCGCGGCGACAGCGTCGAGGCCGAGCGGCCGAACGCGTA
>CADEDX010000557.1 GCA_902826195.1 uncultured Bradyrhizobium sp.
CCAGCGAGCGGAACCAGCCGATCAGCGCCTCCGGCTCGCTTGCGACCTTCGCTTCTAGGCCGTCTCCAGATCGAAATCGGCCCAGACCGGCACGTGGTCCGATGGCTTCTCCCAGGCGCGGACGTAGCTGTCGATGCCGACATTGGTGAGCCGGTCGCTGGCTTGCGGCGACAGCAGCAGATGGTCGATCCGGATGCCCCAATTCTTCTGCCAGGCGCCCGCCTGATAGTCCCAGAACGTGTAGAGGTTCGGTTCTTCAGTCACCGCGCGCAACGCATCGGTCAACCCGAGGCCAAGCAGCGACTGGAAAGCCTCTCGGGTTTCCGGGCGGAACAGGGCGTCGTTGGCCCAGGCGGCGGGATTATAGACGTCACAGGCGGCCGGGATGACGTTGAAGTCGCCAGCAAGCACCAGCGGTTCCTCCGCTTTAAGCCGCTCCCGCGAGTACTCAAGAAGGCGTGACATCCATCTGAGTTTATAGGGGTATTTGTCCGTATCAGGTGGGTTGCCATTGGGCAGATAAAGGCAGGCGATCCGCATCACGCCGCTCTTCAGCGTCACCACGCCTTCGAGGAACCTGGCGTGGGCGTCCGCGTCATCGCCGGCGAGGCCCGACTTGGTCTCCTCGAACGGCAGTTTCGAGAGCAGCGCCACGCCGTTGAAGGTTTTCTGTCCGTGGGTGACGACGTTGTAGCCGAGCGCCTCGATTTCCAGCCGTGGGAACGCCTCGTCGACGCATTTGATTTCCTGCAGGCAGACGATGTCCGGCGAGCACTCCTTGAGCCAGGTCAGGAGATGCTCGATCCGCTGCCGGATCGAATTGACGTTCCATGTGGCGATTCGCATGAATGGGGGATCCGGGCTGGAGTATTTCCGGGAAACCCCGGTTTTTCATAAAAGTGGTAACTACACATTTTCCGGCAGTGGCATACCATGTGCCGGAAGGCTGTGATAACCGTTTAGAAATAAGGCGCAAAAGTCGCCGTCAAGGGCACGAGGAGAACCGTCCGGTCGCAAAAGGCTGGCGGGCGTGAAAAACCATGAAGAAACGTACCTTGATACTCGTTGTCGGCGCCGTCGCCATTGCCACGGCGGCGGGCTTCGTCACCCGCTCCTCATGGATGGGCGGCAGCAGTAACGCGCAGGCCCCGCAGCGGCCGCGGATGGTTTCGGTCGAACTCGCCAAGGCCGAGCGCAAATCGATGCCCGTCGATGTCGACGCGATCGGCACGGTGACGCCGATCTCCAGCGTGGCGCTGAAGTCGCGGGTGGAGACGACGATCGTCGCAGTACACTTTGAAGACGGCGCCAAGGTCAATGAAGGCGATCTGCTGTTCACCCTGGACAGCCGCCAGATCGACGCGCAGATCGAACAGGCCGAGGGCGTGCTGGCCAAGGATCAGGCGCAGCTTGAGGGCGCCCAGCGCGATCTTCGCCGCTTCAACGATCTGGTCGGCAAGGGCGCGACCACGCAGGTCAACGTCGACAATGCCAGGACCCAGTCAGACATCCTGACCGGTGCCATCAAGGCCGATCAGGCCGCGCTCGACAATCTCAAGGTCCAGAAGAGCTACACCAAGATCCGCGCGCCGTTCTCGGGGCGGATCGGCGTCGCCAATGTGAAGGTCGGCAATTTCGTGCGCCCGGCCGATACCACGCCGCTCGCCGTCATCAACCAGATGGCTCCGGTCTACGTGTCGTTCGCGGTGCCGCAGCGCGTGCTGGTCGATCTGCGCGAAGCGATGGCCAAGGACGCCTCCCGTGTCACCGCTACCATCCCGGGCCATCAGCGCTCAGAGAGCGGCAAGGTCGCGATGGTCGAAAACACCGTGGATGCGGCCACCGGCATGGTCACGGTGCGCGGCATCATGAACAACGAAAACGAAACGCTTTGGCCGGGAACGCTGGTGGCGACCAAGCTCGTCATTCGCAGCGAGGACGCGATCGTGGTTCCGACGGTTGCCGTGCAGCGCAGCCAGAGCGGCAATTTCGTCTTCCTCATTAAGGACGGCACCGCCAAGGTTCAGCCGGTCAAGGTCGACCGCACCGCGCAGGGCTTTTCGGTGATTTCGGAAGGGCTCTCCGGCGGCGAAAGCGTCGTCGTCGACGGGCAGTTGCTGCTGTCGGACGGAACGCGGGTCGAGCCGCGCGCCAGGAAGGCCGGAGCCTGACCGATGACGCTCTCCGAACTCTGTATCCGCCGGCCGGTCATGACGACGCTGATCACGGCGTCGATCATCGCGTTCGGTATTTTCGGTTTCCGCCTGCTGCCGGTCTCGGCGCTGCCGCGGGTTGATTTCCCGACCATCGCCGTCACCGCGACGTTGCCCGGCGCGAGCGCTGAAACCATGGCGGCGTCGGTCGCCGGCGTCATCGAGCGACAGCTCTCGACCATCGCCGGCATCTCGTCGATGTCGTCGAACTCCTCGCAGGGCACCAGCCAGATCACGATCCAGTTCGATCTCAACCGTAACATCGATTCCGCCGCGCTCGACGTCCAGACCGCGCTGACCATCGCGCAGCGCCGGTTGCCGATCGAGATGAGGATCCCGCCGAGCTTCCGCAAAGTGAATCCGGCCGATTTCGCGGTGCTATTCGTTGTGCTGACCTCGTCCACGCTGCCGCTGTCGGCCGTCAACGAGTATGGCGAGATCACGATCGGCCAGACCTTGTCGCAGATTCCGGGCGTCGCCCAGGTCAGCGTTTACGGCGCGCAGAAATTTGCCATTCGCGTCCAGGCCGACCCGGAAGCCGCCGCGGCCCGCGGCCTGTCGCTCGATGACATCCGCAACGCGGTCTCGGCCGCCAATTCCTCGACCCCGGTCGGTACGCTAAACGGACCAAAGCAGGACGTGGCGCTGCTGGCCTCGGGCCAGATGGACAAGGCGATGGACTATCGCCAGATCGTCGTCAAATACGTCAACGGTTCCCCGGTCAAGCTCGACGAGGTCGCGCGGATCTATGACAGCGTTGAAAACGAGCGGATCGCGAGCTGGCTGAACGGCGAGCGGGCCATCGTCCTCGGCATCCAGAAGCAGCCAGACGCCAACACGGTGGCGGTGGTCGATGGGATATTGGCCAAGTTGCCGGTGTTGCGGGCGCAAATCCCGCCGTCGGTGTCGGTGAATGTCTTGATGGATCGCTCGATATCAATCCGCCAGGCGGTGGCCGACGTCGAGGAGACGCTGCTGATTGCGATCGGGCTGGTCATCTTGGTGATCTTCCTCTTCCTGCGCTCGGCGTCCGCGACCTTCATCCCGGCGCTGGCGGTTCCGATCTCCCTGTTCGGCACCTGCGCCGTGATGTACGCGCTCGACTATTCCATCAACAACATGACGCTATTGGCGCTGACGCTTTCGGTCGGCTTCGTGGTCGACGATGCGATCGTCATGCTGGAAAACATTGTCCGCCATATCGAGCACGGCATGCGGCCGTTCGAGGCGGCGCTGAAGGGCGCGCGCGAGATCGGCTTCACCATCATCTCGATCACCTTCTCGCTGATTGCGGTTTTCATTCCGGTGCTGTTGATGGGCGGCATCGTCGGCCGCGTGTTCCGCGAATTCGCCGTCACGGTGTCGGTTGCGATCATCGCGTCCGGTTTCGCGTCGCTGAGGCGGACGCCGATGCTATGCGCGCGTGTGTTGCGGGCCCAAGACCCGACGAAGCGGCCCAACGTCGTTCTTCGTGTCTTCGAGGCGATGTTCGATTCCTGGCTCCGCGCCTACGAATGGACGCTGGACTGGGTGCTGGCCCGAAAATTCCTGATGCTGCTGGTGACGCTGGCGACGCTCGGCGGCACCGTCTACCTCTACATGATCGTGCCGCAGGTCGCATCGCTGGTCATCGCTCATCTTGCCTTCGACGGCCTGCGGTCGATCGGACTCGCCGCGATCGTGGCCGGGTTCGGCTTCACGATGCACCGATCCGCGCAGTTGTCGAAGGCTGCGGGCGAACGGCTCGCGCGAGCGCTGCTCGAACGCGATCGCCTGCGCGCCGACCACGCGCGTCTCGCGGAGCTGGAACTCACAGAAGCCAAGCTGGCGGCCGAGTCCGCACGCAACGAAGCGGCGGCCACACGGGACCTGTTCATCGCCAAGGTCTCGCACGAGTTCCGCACGCCCCTGCAGACCATCGTCGCGCTGGCCGACCTGCTCGCGCTCAAGACCGCTGACGAGAGGTCCAAAGGCCTTCAGGAGCCGGTCCAGCGGCTTTCACGAGCGGCCGACCAACTGATGCACCAGGCCAACGACCTGGCCGCTTTCGTGCGGGCCAATCAGGCCGCCGGCTACGAGATCCGTGAGCGCCCGGTGAGGCTGGACGAAGTGGTGGCCGCGTCGATCACCGAACTCCGGGAATTGGCCAACCGCAAGGGGGTCGACGTGCGCGTCACGGTCCCGGCCATCTCGCTGCATGCCGACGACATGCGCCTGCAGCAGATCGTCGGGAACCTGGTGAGCAACGCGGTCAAGTACACGAGCCATGGCCACATCGAGATCCACGCGGACGTGGATGGCGACGGGCCCCACACCATGACCTTGTGGGTGAGCGACACGGGCAGCGGCATCGCCGAAGAGGTTCTGCCGAATGTCTTCGACCCGTGGTTTCGAGGCACGCGCGAAGCGCGGGGGCTTGGGCGGGGGCG
>CADEDX010000558.1 GCA_902826195.1 uncultured Bradyrhizobium sp.
CCAGTTCGCGGCGTTTTTGGGCGCGGGCCATCGGTGTCACGGTCGAGGGCCACGCCATGGGCCGCTCGGCCGAGGACATGGGCGCCGAGATGCTACGGGTGCTGGGCGACCAGGCAACGACAAGGACCGGCGACACGCGCCTGCGTCTCGTCTGCGACCGCGGGGCGCCCGGTTCCACTTCGTCCGATGGGGAGAAATCGTCATGACCGCGCTTCGCATGCGTGCCCGCGATTTTCTGAACGAGGATCAACTGATCGCCGTGCGCGAGCGCGTGACATGGAAGGGGATCGCCCTGATCGCGCATGCCTGGGCATTGATCTTCGGCTCCATCGCGCTGGTGGCGTGGTGGCCCAACCCGCTGACATTCTTGCTGGCGGTCGGCATCATCGGCTCGCGCCAGCTCGGGCTCGCCATCCTGATGCATGACGGCGCGCATGGTTGCCTGTCGGCGGATGAGAAGGTCAATCTGGCGCTGAGCCAGTGGTTCTGCGCCTATCCGATCTTCGCCGAGACCCGTGCCTATCGCCGCTATCATCTCAAGCATCACGCGCACACGCAGCAGGACAACGATCCGGATCTGATTCTGTCGGCGCCGTTTCCGATCACCAGCGTGAGTTATCGCCGAAAATTCCTCCGCGATATCACCGGGCAGACCGGCTACCAGCAGCGCAAGGCGCAATTCCTCAACGCGCTCGGGCCGAAAGAGTGGCCGCTGGCGCGCCGCGCCGCGCATTTCCAGGAAAAACTCGGCCCGCAGCTTGTCGCCAACGCCGTGCTGTTCGCGGGCCTTGCCGCCGCCGGGGTGTGGTGGGCTTATCCGTTGCTCTGGCTGTTGCCGCTCATGACCTGGCAGATGGTCATCACCCGCATCCGCAACATCGCCGAACATGCTGTCGTTCCCGATTCCAGCGATCCCCTGCGCAACACCCGCACTACGCGCGCCAATTTTTTCGAGCGGCTGTTCATCGCGCCCTATTACGTCAACTACCACCTCGAACATCATCTGCTGTTCTACGTGCCCTGCTACAATCTTCCGCGCGTGCATCGCATTCTCAGTGAAAGCCGCTATGCCGGCCGCATGGAGGTACAGCCGAACTACGCGTCGGTGATGCGGCTTGCCACCGCGCGGCCCAGCCACGAAGACCGGCCCGGCGATTTTGCGAGCGCCTCCCGCCGTGCTCGCGCCGGCAAGGAGGTCGGAGACGACCAGCAGGCCGGCGGGTTCTAAAGCGTTTTCCAGCGAAGTGGACGCCGGTTCGCGCTAAGAAAACGCGTCAAAACTAGAATCTAGAGCCCCGTTCCGATTCAATCGGAACGGAAAAGGCTCTAGAAATTGTGGCCGGGAGGTGTTCTCGGCGATTCCGCACCGCGGCTTGACATCCCCGCCTTGGTCAGTGTCTTACGGCCCCAATCGAATAGAGGGAGCGCCGATGACGGCTGCATTTACGTTTCCGGGACAGGGTTCGCAGGCGGTCGGCATGGGCAAGGCCCTGGCGGACGCCTTTCCGGCCGCGCGGACGGTATTTGACGAGGTCGATTCGGCGCTGGGCGAGAAGCTGACGGCGATCATCTGGGATGGCCCGGCCGAAACCCTGCAACTCACCGAAAATGCCCAACCGGCCCTGATGGCGGTCTCGATCGCCACGCTGCGGGTGCTGGAAACCGAAGCGGGCTTTTCCGTGGGGCGGGATGCCGCCTTCGTCGCCGGCCATTCGCTCGGCGAGTATTCCGCGCTCGCTGCCGCCGGCAGCCTCAGCGTCAGCGATACGGCGCGCCTGCTGCGGACCCGCGGTCTTGCGATGCAAAAAGCCGTGCCGGTCGGCGCAGGCGCCATGGCCGCGCTGCTCGGCCTCGATTACGAGGCCGCCATCGCTGTCGCCAGCGAAGCCGCGCAGGGCCAGGTCTGCCAGGCCGCCAACGACAATGGCGGCGGGCAGGTGGTCGTGTCCGGCGACAAGGCGGCGGTCGATCGCGCCGTGGAATTTGCCAAGACCAAGGGCGCCAAGCGCGCCATGCTGCTGCCGGTGTCCGCGCCGTTCCATTGCAGGCTAATGCAGCCCGCCGCCGACGCGATGGCGCAGGCGCTTTCCGGCGTAACCATCAAGCCGCCGGCTTCGCCGCTGGTATCGAACGTGCTGGCGGCGCCGATCACCGATCCCGACGAGATCCGCCGCCGCCTGATCGAGCAGGTCACCGGCACCGTGCGCTGGCGCGAATCGGTGGCCTGGATGGCGTCGCAGGGCGTGACGCGATTCTTCGAGATCGGCGCCGGCAAGGTATTGAGCGGGCTGGTCAAGCGAATTGCCGACGGCGCGGTTGGCGTCTCGGTCGGTGGACCCAACGATATTGCGGCTGCCAAGGAAGCGTTGGCCGCTTCGGTCTGAGCTGCCGGAAGGAGAGACATGAGATGTTCGATTTGACGGGCAGGACGGCGCTGGTGACCGGCGCGACCGGCGGCATTGGCGCGGCGATCGCGCAGGCGCTGCACGGGCAGGGCGCGACGGTGGCCATCTCAGGCACGCGCCGCGAGGTGCTGGACTCGTTCGCCGCCAAGCTTGGCGAGCGCGTCCACGTGCTGCCGTGCAACCTTTCCGACAGTGCCGAGGTCGAGGCGCTGGTGCCGGCGGCCGAGGCCGCGATGGGGCAGGTCGATATCCTGATCGCCAATGCCGGGATCACGCGTGACAATCTCTTTGTGCAGTTGCGCGACGAGGACTGGGACGACGTCATCAAGGTCAATCTGACCGCTACCTTCCGGCTCGCCCGCGCCGCCACCAAACTGATGATGCGCAAGCGTTTTGGCCGGATCATCGCCATCACCTCGATCGTCGGGGTTACCGGCAATCCCGGCCAGGCCAACTACACCGCCTCGAAGGCCGGCATCATCGGCCTGATCAAGACGCTTGGGGCCGAATATGCCAAGCGGAACGTGACCGCGAACTGCATCGCGCCGGGCTTTATCAAGACGCCGATGACGGATGCGCTCAACGACAAGCAGCGCGAAACCATCCTGGCGAAGGTTCCTGCGGCGCGGCTGGGAACGCCCGAGGACATCGCCGCGGCAGCCGTTTATCTCGCCTCCAACGAGGCAGCCTATGTCACCGGCCAGACGATTCACGTCAACGGCGGAATGGCCATGTTTTGAGCCACTTGCCGCCCCGATCGATGCGGCCATAGACCGTTCCCGGGGTGGTTGAGGCTTGTAGTCAAGGCTTGGGAAGTATGGTAACCGAACCCCCGACGGATGGGCAAACAAGGCCATTGCAGGAATTTGAAACCCTGTATATTGGCGTGGCGACGCCTGCCGTTCGCCGGGGCTTTGTCGGCTACTCCACCGGGCCGATCCAAGACTATGCGCGATAGCGAAGGAAGTTTAACGACCACGATAGCTCGTAGCGTCTTGATGCGTCTTGGGGTCGGGTCCAATGGAACAAGGACGAGGTTGAACGATGAGTGAGATTGGCGAGCGGGTTAAGAAGATTGTGGTCGAGCACCTCGGTGTTGAACCCGACAAGGTTGTCGACAACGCAAGTTTCATCGATGACCTCGGCGCCGACAGTCTCGACACCGTCGAGCTCGTGATGGCATTTGAAGAAGAGTTCGGTTGCGAAATCCCCGATGACGCCGCCGAGACGATTTTGACCGTCGGCGACGCCACGAAGTTTCTCGAGAAGAACGCGAAAAGCTGACGTCCCGGGCGGGTAGCGACAGAACCGGACGGGCCGCTATCTGCGGTCCCCCGGTTTCTTGTTTTTGGCCGTTGTTTTCGGGCTGGAGTTTCTGACATGAGACGTGTTGTCGTCACCGGGCTGGGCATGGTTACACCGCTCGGCTGCGGCGTTGACACAACGTGGGCGCGCATCCTCAACGGCGAAAGCGGCGCCAAGAAAATCGACACTTTCGAGGTCGCCGATCTCACCAGCCAGATCGCCTGCGTGATTCCGCGCGGCGACGGCAGCAATGGCACATTCAATCCCGACCAGTGGATGGAGCCAAAGGAACAGCGCAAGGTCGACGACTTCATCATCTTTGCGATGGCCGCGGCGCGCCAGGCGCTCGACGACGCCAACTGGCATCCGCAAACCGAAGAAGAGAAATGCGCGACCGGCACCCTGATCGGCTCCGGCATCGGCGGGCTTTCGGGCATTGCCGACACGGCGCTGCTGCTGAAGGAGCGCGGGCCGCGCCGGGTGTCTCCGTTCTTCATTCCCGGGCGGCTGATCAATCTCGCCTCCGGCTACGTTTCGATCGAGCATGGCCTCAAGGGCCCGAATCATTCCGTGGTGACGGCGTGTTCGACCGGCGCGCATGCGATCGGCGACGGCGCCCGCCTGATTGCGCTCGGTGACGCCGACGTCATGGTCGCGGGCGGAACCGAGTCCCCGATCTGCCGAATTGGAATGGCCGGCTTTTGCGCCGCGCGCGCGCTCTCGACCGGCTACAACGACACGCCGGAGAAAGCCTCGCGTCCCTACGACAAGGATCGCGACGGCTTCGTGATGGGCGAAGGCGCCGGCATCGTCGTGCTCGAGGAGTATGAGCACGCCAAAAAGCGCGGCGCGAGAATCTATGCCGAAGTGGGTGGCTATGGCCTGTCAGGTGACGCCTACCACATCACGGCGCCTTCGCCGGACGGCGAC
>CADEDX010000559.1 GCA_902826195.1 uncultured Bradyrhizobium sp.
GTCGCGCTTGCGGCCCGCGAGCGCTTCGCGGATCAGCATCTCATTGTGGCCCATGCCGTAGAAATCGCCGGTGTCGAGCAGGGTGATGCCGGCGTCGAGCGCGGCGTGGATGGTGGCGATGCTCTCGCTGCGGTCGGCGGGACCGTAGAAGTCCGACATGCCCATGCAGCCGAGCCCGATCGCCGAGACGGATGGACCCGTGGTGCCGAGTTTGCGCTGTTGCATGATGGTTCTCCTCGTGTTCGGCGACGGACATTCGTGCCGCAATGACGAGGCTGATATGCGCCGGCATCGGCTTCGCGATAAGCTGGACAATCCGGAATAGCTTGTTCAGTATACCGAACAATGAAGAATTTCGACCTCCGCGATATCGATGCGTTCGTCGCCGTGGCGCGCACCAAAAATTTCCGCCGCGCCGCGACCGAGCAGGGCATCTCCGTCTCCAGCCTTAGCCAGCGTCTGCGCGACATGGAAGAGCGGCTCGGTGTGCGCCTGATGAACCGCACCACGCGCAGCGTCGCTCTGACCGAGGCCGGCGAGTTGCTGCTCTCGCGAGTCGGGCCGGCGATGACGGATGTCGGCGCGGCGCTCGACCAGGTGCGCGGCCTGCGCGCCGTGCCGTCGGGGCGCCTGCGCATCAATGCGCCGCCGCCCGCGATCGATCTGGTGCTGGCGCCGATGGTCGCGCCGTTTCTCGCAGCCCATCCCAAGGTCGATCTGGAGATCGTCGGCGAGAGCGCGTTCGTCGACATCGTGGCCGGGGGCTTCGATGCCGGCGTGCGGTATGGCGAGCATCTGGCGCAGGACATGATCGCGGTCTCGCTCGGCGCGCCGCAGCGCTACGCGGTGGTCGCCTCGCGCGACTATGTCGCGCAGCATGGAACACCGAAACATCCGAAGGACCTGCTGGAGCATGCCTGCATCCGCACCCGCTTCGGTAGCGGCGCCATGCTGGACTGGGAGTTCGAGAAGGCCGGGCGTGTCGTCAAGGTATCGCCGCCGGCCAAGCTGATCGCGACCTATTTGGGCCTGGCGCTGCGCGCGGTGCATGACGGGGTCGGTTTCTGGCTGACCTTCGAAGGCTATGTTCGCTACGGCATCAAGTCGGGCGCATTGGTCAGCGTGCTCGACGATTGGTGCGCGCCGTTTCCCGGGCCGTTTCTGTACTACCCAAGCCGCCGCCAGCCCCCGCCGGCGCTTGCCGCGTTCGTTGGTTTCGTTACGGAATGGCGGAAGCGCGAACGGCGGAAGGGCAAGAGCGTTTAGCTGGCCAGTAATGCGTCCTCCTCCGGCGTCATTCCGGGGCGGGCGGAGCGCGAACCCGGAATCCATCGTGCCGCAGCGCAAGTCGATAGCTGGATTCCGGGTTCGTGCTCCGCACGCCCCGGAATAACGGGGAGAGAGTCCGCGCCCTTCACTCCATTACGCGCCCATCCGGGCTGCGATTTCTGAGCCTCATCCTGAGGAGCGCGTCTTTGCGCGTCTCGAAGGATGAAAGCCCGGATGCAGCAGGGGGGCTACATGGTTCGAGACGGCGCTGGCGCGCCTCCTCACCATGAGAATTGGGTGCGGTGCACGATCTAGAGCATGCTGGGCAGCACGCGGTCCGGCGGCTTGTGGTTGTCGAGGAAAGTCCTGATATTGATGATGACCTTCTCGCCCATTTCGACGCGGCCTTCGATGGTCGCCGAGCCCATATGCGGCAGCAGCGTCACCTTGCCGGCCTTCGCCAGCCGCACCAGCTTTGGATTGACCGCGGGCTCGTGCTCGTAGACGTCGAGACCGGCGCCGCCGATGTCGCCGGCTTCGATCAGCTTGATCAGCGTGTCCTCGTCGATCACCCCGCCGCGCGCGGTGTTGACGATGTAGGCGTCTTTCCGCATCAGCTTCAGCCGCCGCGCCGACAGCAGATGATAGGTCGCCGGCGTGTGCGGGCAGTTCACCGAGATGATGTCCATGCGCGCCAGCATCTGGTCGAGGCTTTCCCAATAGGTCGCGCCGAGTTCCTCGGCGATCACCGGCGCAACGGGACGGCGGTTGTGATAGTGGATCTGCAGGCCGAAGGCGCGGGCGCGGCGCGCCACAGCCTGGCCGATGCGGCCCATGCCGATGATGCCGAGGCGTTTGCCGCCGATGCGGTGGCCGAGCATCCAGGTCGGCGACCAGCCGGGCCAGTTCCTGCCCTCGGTGAGGATCGCCGCGCCCTCGATCATCCGGCGCGGCACCGCGAGAATCAGCGCCATGGTCATGTCGGCGGTGTCTTCGGTCAGCACCTTCGGCGTATTGGTCACAGTGATACCGCGGGCATGCGCCGCGGCGACGTCGATATTGTCGACGCCATTGCCGAAATTGGCGATCATGCGCAGCTTGCAGTCGGGATGCCCCAGCATCTCCTCGTTGATCATGTCGGTGACGGTCGGCACCAGCACGTCGGCGGTGCGCACCGCTTCCGCGATCTGTTCCGGCGTCATCGGGGTGTCGTCGAGGTTCAGCCGCGCGTCGAACAGCTCGCGCATCCGGGTCTCGATCGAGTCCGGCAGCTTGCGGGTGACGACGACGAGAGGTTTTTTCTTAACCGACATGTACTGCTCTCATGAGGCTATGGGTCGCCAGAGCTCGCCGTTCAGACCTCATTAACCCGGTTGTTCGACACTGCGGAAGCCGCACGTCCCGACGTCCCGCTGGTTCTCGGGCAAGTCCTTGGGTTTCCAAATACTTGCCACGGATTTTCAGGGGAAAATTCGGGCGTTCTTGTTCTCAACGTGCCGTCCTCTCTATCAGAAGGCCGCGCCAAGACAAGAACTCCTCGGAGGTCGAGCATCCGGGGCGGGCAAAGTGCGGCACAGGGGTTTGGGGTTTCGGGCGTTAGCGAGCGGTTTCAACGCGAAGAATTCGAGTTGGGACTGGTTCGGCAGGAGACGGGTTAATGGCGTTGGGGCGTTTCTGTTCGGTGGCGTTGCTGGCGGGGTGCTGGCTTTTGACATCGGTCAGCACGGGGTTTTCGGCCAAGGATTCAGGCTCCACCACGAGCGGCCTGCCGGTGCCGAGGTATGTCAGCCTTAAATCAGACCATGTGAATGTCAGGGCCGGTCCGACCAAGGACAACGACGTTGCCTGGATCTACACCCGCTCGGGCCTGCCGGTCGAAATAACCGCCGAGTTCGAGAACTGGCGCCGCGTGCGCGATTCCGAGGGTTCCGAAGGCTGGGTCTATCATTCGCTGCTCTCCGGCCGCCGCACCGCCGTCGTTACCATGAAGAGCAAGGACGAGCTGGCACAGCTTTACGACCGGCCCGACCGCACCAGCGCGATCGCCGCCCGCCTGCAGGCCGGCGTCGTCACCCAGGTCAAGAAATGCGCCAACGGCTGGTGTCGGGTGATGGGCAACGGGTTTGACGGCTGGATCGAGCAGCAGCGCCTGTGGGGCGTGTACGCGGACGAGAAGGTGGAGTGAGGCGCAGTGCGCCATTCGTCATCGCCGGGCTTGACCCGGCAACCCATCCGCTTCGCAAAAGCATTTGATGAAGATCGATGGATACGCGGGTCAAGCCCGCGTATGACAAGCTATCTGCTTGTGATCAGCGCTTCTTGCGCAGCCGCACGACCATGTCGACGCGGGCGATTTCGTAGCCTTCCGGCACATCCGGCATCTTCGACAGCACCAGATTCGGATCGGGAATATCGACCAGCTCGTGGTTGTTCTCGAGATAGAAGTGGTGATGGGCGGTGACGTTGGTGTCGAAATAGGTCTTGGTGCCGTCGACCGAGACCTGGCGCAGCAGGCCGGCATCGGTGAGCTGGTTCAGCGTATTGTAGACGGTCGCCAGCGACACTGGAACCTTGGCCAGCGTGGCTTCCTCGTAGAGCATTTCCGCGGTCAGGTGGCGGGCGCCCTTGCCGAACAGCAGCCAGCCCAGCGCCATGCGCTGGCGGGTGGGCCGGAGGCCGGCGGCCTGCAGCATTTCGTTGACGTCGTGCCAAGGACAGCCGGTCAACGCCGGCTGGTGTCCGGCGGCCCGCGCAGCCGCATCGATACCGTCGTCATTCTGGGGCGAGGTTCGGTCGTTCATATCCACTACAGGCACCACGCGCTAACTTGGGCAACATTCTTGCCCAATATAAAAGGAAATCAGGTAGATGCAAGTTTTTCGCAACTAGAACGGGGCCCAGTTTGGAAAGGTACTAAATAGTCTTACCGGGGAATCAAACCGTTAATCGCATGTTTTGGCGCATTCCGGTGCTTTGCCGGCCCGCAGTGCCTATGTTACAGAGCGCGCGGACCACATATGCGATTTCGGCAGGCACTTGTGCCGATAGCACCCTAAGTAGCGCCAAATTGCGGGAAGCAAGTCTTCCCGTAGGGAAACGGGTCCGGTTCGCTCACAAAGCGCTCGATCGGGACATCCAAGGTAGAGGCGGAAAACGATGCTGGATCGGCGCAGCGGTTACGAATACGAGGATTTGCTCGCCTGCGGCCGCGGCGAGATGTTCGGCCCGGGCAACGCACAATTGCCGCTGCCGCCGATGCTGATGTTCGACCGCATCACCGAAATACGCGAAAATGGCGGCCAGTTCGGCAAAGGGCTGATTCGGTCCGAGCTCGATGTGAAGCCCGACCTCTGCTTCTTTGGCTTCCACT
>CADEDX010000560.1 GCA_902826195.1 uncultured Bradyrhizobium sp.
CATCGAGATAGTCGAAGGCGTGCTCCATGATGCGGGCGGCGATCTCGGCGCCGACACCGGACTGTTGCCAACCCTCCTCCACCGTCACCGCGCGGCCGGTCTTCTTCACCGATGCCACGATGGTCTCGGTGTCCATCGGACGCAGCGTACGCAGGTCGATCACCTCGGCCTCGATGCCTTCCTTGGCGAGCTCGTCGGCGGCCTTCAGTGCGTAGGTCATGCCGTTCGACCACGAGATCAGCGTCACATCCTTGCCCGTCCGCACGATCCGCGCCTTGCCGATCGGGATCACGTAGTCGTCGAGCTTCGGCACCTCGCCTGTGTGGCCGTACAGGACTTCGTTTTCGAGGAAGATGACCGGGTTGGGATCGCGGATCGCGGCCTTCAACAGCCCCTTGTAGTCGGCGGCGGAGAACGGCGCGATCACCTTCAGGCCGGGGATCTGCGAGTACCAGGCCGAATAGTCCTGGCTGTGCTGGGCGGCGACGCGGGCCGCCGCGCCGTTCGGGCCGCGGAACACGATCGAGCAGCCCATCTGGCCGCCCGACATGTACAGCGTCTTGGCCGCGGAGTTGATGATCTGGTCGATCGCCTGCATGGCGAAATTGAAGGTCATGAATTCGACGATCGGCTTCAGCCCCGACATCGCCGCGCCGACGCCGACGCCGGCAAAGCCGTGCTCGGTGATCGGGGTATCGATCACGCGCCGCCCGCCGAACTCCTGCAGCAGGCCCTGCGTCACCTTGTAGGCGCCCTGGTATTCGGCGACTTCCTCGCCCATGATGAACACGTCGCCGTCGCGCCGCATCTCTTCCGCCATCGCATCGCGCAGGGCTTCGCGGATCGTCTGGGTGATCATCTCGGTGCCGGCGGGGACTTCCGGATCGGGCCCGGCAACCGGCGCAGGGCCGGGCTGGCTCGGCGGCGCCGAGATCATCGGCTTGCCCTCGCCGACCGGCGAGCGGGATTCCTCGACTTCCTTCTGAACGCTGGGCGACGGCGCGGCCGCCGCCGCAGGCGCCTTGCCGAGGTCGGCGGCGCTTTCGCCCTCCGCCAGAATGGTCGCGATCGGCGTGTTCACCGCAACGTCGGCGGTGCCTTCGGGGATCAATATCTTGCCGAGTGTCCCTTCATCGGTCGCCTCGACTTCCATCGTCGCCTTGTCGGTCTCGATCTCGGCGATGACATCGCCCGACTTGATGCTCTCGCCTTCCTTCTTCAGCCATTTCGCAAGGTTGCCCTTTTCCATGGTGGGCGACAGCGCAGGCATCAGCACTTGAATGGGCATATCCGCTCCCGAAATCGTCAGTCAGTTTGTTCTGCGCTCGTGTGGCTTGTACGTAGCGAGGGGCGCAAAACCTGTCGCGGCCTTGCGAAATATTGGTTGGATTACCTGTAGACGTCGGTCCAGAGTTCGGACGCATCGGGCTCGGGATCGCGCTGGGCGAAATCCGCCGAGGCGTTGACGATCTCGCGCACCTCGGCGTCGATGGCCTTCAATTCCTGCTCGCTGACTTTTGCGGCCAGCAGGCGGTTGCGAACCTGCTCGATCGGGTCCTGGTCGTGCCGGATCTTCTCGACCTCTTCGCGGGTCCGGTATTTGGCGGGATCGGACATCGAGTGGCCGCGGTAGCGATAGGTCTGCATTTCCAGGATGAACGGCCCCTTGCCGGCGCGGCACCAGGCGACCGCCTCGTCGCCCGCGGCCTTGACCGCGCGGACGTCCATGCCGTCGACCTGCTGGCCCGGAATGTTGAAGGAAATGCCGCGCTTGGAGAAATCGGTTTGCGCCGAGGAACGCGTCACCGAGGTGCCCATGGCGTAGCGGTTGTTCTCGATCACATAGATCACCGGGAGCTTCCACAGCTCCGCCATGTTGAAACTCTCGTAGACCTGGCCCTGGTTGGAGGCGCCGTCGCCGAAATAGGCGACGCTGACGAAGTCGTTGCCGCGGTAGCGGTTGGCAAACGCCAGCCCGGTCCCGAGCGTAACCTGGGCGCCGACGATGCCGTGGCCGCCGAAAAAATTCTTCTCCATGCTGAACATGTGCATGGAGC
This sequence comes from uncultured Bradyrhizobium sp., assembly GCA_902826195.1. GTDB lineage: Bacteria > Pseudomonadota > Alphaproteobacteria > Rhizobiales > Xanthobacteraceae > Bradyrhizobium. Next base: position 2,058 of record CADEDX010000560.1, read on the forward strand.
CGCCCTTGCCCTTGGAATAGCCGCCGCGGCGCCCCGTCCGTTCGGCCATCACGCCATTGGCTTCCATGCCGCAGGCCAGCATGTGGCCGTGGTCGCGGTAGCCGGTGATGACCTGATCGCCCTGCTTGAGCGCCATCTGCATCCCGACCACGACGGCTTCCTGGCCGATATAGAGGTGGCAGAACCCGCCGATCGCACCCATGCCGTAAAGCTGACCGGCCTTCTCCTCGAAGCGGCGGATCAACAGCATGTCCCGCAGCGCGGCCAGTTCCTGCGCCTTGGTGAATTCCGGTGGGGACCCGTTTGCCTTTAGCCCTGATTCCTTGTCGACGCTTTTCTTCGGTGCGGCCATGGCAAATCCGGATGAGAGAGACGGTCAGCCCTCTCTATCCCAACTCAAACTCCCGCGAAAGGATTGCCTGCGCTCAGGAAAATAATGCTATGCCGCAGTGCAGCGCGGCGCGACATTTTCGAAACTGATTTTACGGTTTCTTGAAATTTGCGGACCTGCGAGCCGGCGCCGGCCCGAACGTGAGCGCGAGTGACAGCGGTGAGAAAATCAGTTCGGCCTCAGGGGCCGGATCAGGTCACGCGGATTGGCATAGTCGAGCTGGTAGCGCGCCCGCTCGTCCAGCATGTCCGGGTCGACCCGGTTGGAGCGCAGCAGCGAAACCCGCTGCTCGCCCTCCGCCCGTTCCCGCTTCAGCCGCGCCAGTTCCGAGGTCAGCGCGATGATCTCCTGATCGAGTTCCTGGCGCGCATTCAGCCCGTATTTGCCGGTATAGGCGTTGATGCCGAAATAGCCGACCATCAGCGCCGCCATCGTGTAGAGGGCGAGGCCGGTGAGGATAGACTTTAGGCGCGTACGGGAGACCATGGGCCCAAGATGCGACGCCCGGGTTAATGGAATCCTAAAGCGGCTGGGGGGGCGCTCGTCCCCCTCTATCATTGCAATAGCGGCCGACAGCCTGCCTACTTGTTCTGCTTCTCGACGAACGCCGCGAAGGCGTCGATGTACTGCTGCAGAAGCTTCTGCACGGGCTCCTTGACCAGCTGCCCCTTGTCGTCGAAGGCGTCGCCGATGCCGTTCAGGTAGATTTCGGGCTGGCCGAGGATGGGGCCGGCGATGCCCGGCAGGATGTTCTGCAGATGCTTGACCGCGCTGACACCGCCCAGCGCGCCGGGCGCGTTGCCCAGGATACCGATCGGCTTGCCGAGGAAGGAACTCTTGCCGTAGGGGCGCGAGGCGACGTCGATGGCGTTCTTCAACACGCCGGGGATCGAGCGGTTGTATTCCGGCGTCACGAACAGCACGCCGTGCGACTTCTGCAGCTTTTCGCGGAACGCCAGCCAGTCGGCCGGGGGATTGGCTTCCAGGTCCTGATTGAAGAAGGAAATGCCTTCGGGTGTCGTCACCTCGAGCTTCAGCGAGGAAGGCGCCAGCTTGGCCAGCGCATTGGCGACCTTGAGCGAAAAGCTCTCCTTGCGAAGCGAACCTACGATCGTGACGATGGTGTGGGCCATTTTGAAATCCCCGTTGGAAGCGAAAGCGCCTGCCCTTTTCTTACGCCAGATCGCCAAAAAGATGCAAGTGCATGAATTACCGTTTGCGACGGCTTTGCGAGAAAATTCTTTTCGATTGGTGGTGCGACCACACGCGAAAGCAGAACAGGCCGCCTTTCGGGCGGCCTGTCGGGCGGGAGCGTTGGGTGCCGGGCTGTCAGCCCTTGCTCGGGTTGATCAGGAATTTCTCGCCGGTGGAGCGCTTGTTGTAGACCGCGATATTGGAAAGCTGCAGCGCCTCCTGCAGGGATACAACCTGCGTGTAGTGGCTGGCGAAGGTGGTCTTGAGTTCGCTTGCCACGCGTTGGCGCAAGCGGCCGATTTCGGCGGGGCCGATCTTCTGCAGGAACGGCGTCAACAGCCAGCCGCCGACGCCCCAGGTCAGGCCGAACGCACGGCTCAGCTCAGTCGGACGGGTATCGAGGCTGCCGTAGATGTAGACCTGCTTGTAAACATTTGAACCGTAACGGCTGTATTCCTTGGCGGTCTTGTTGGCCGCGGCCTCCATGCAGGTGAGGATCTGGCCAGCGAGCTTGCCGCCGCCGATGGCGTCGAACGCGATGGTGGCGCCGGTCTCCACCAGCGCGGCGGTCAAATCATCCATGAAGGTTTCAGCAGTGGAATCGACGACATATTTGGCGCCGATCTTGTGCAGGATGTCGGCCTGCTCCTCGCTGCGCACGATGTTGACGAGGCCGATGCCGTCCTTGATGCAGATCTTGTTGAGCATCTGCCCGAGGTTCGACGCGGCGGCGGTATGCACCAGCGCCTTGTGATTTTCGCGCCGCATGGTCTCGGTCATGCCGAGTGCGGTCAGCGGGTTGACGAACCATGACGCACCGTCGGCGGGCGTGCAGCCGGCGGGAAGCTCCATGACGTCGCGAACCTTGATGGTGCGATACTGCGTGTACATGGCGCCGCCGATCATCGAGACCGTCTTGCCCATCAGCGCTTTCGCAGCATCCGACGATCCGGTCCGGATCACGACCCCGGCGCCCTCGTTGCCGAC
>CADEDX010000561.1 GCA_902826195.1 uncultured Bradyrhizobium sp.
CGTTGAGGTTCATGTTGGTCTGGGTGCCGGAGCCGGTCTGCCAGACCACCAGCGGAAAGTGATCGTCGAGCTTGCCTTCGATCACCTCGCGCGCGGCGCGGATGATGGCGCCGGCACGGCGTGCATCGAGCAGGCCGAGTTCCCGGTTGGTTTGGGCGGAAGCAAGTTTGACGATGCCGAGCGCGCGGACGATCGGAATCGGCATACGATCCTGGCCGATCTTGAAGTTCTGGCGCGAGCGCTCGGTCTGCGCGCCCCAATAGCGGTCGGCGGCAACGTCGATCGGGCCGAAGCTGTCGGTCTCGCTGCGAGTGGATTTGTTGCCGGATGTTTCTCTGCGGGCCATGCATCGTGTCCGTTGCGCCGTGAAAGGGCGCAACGTTAACACTACAGCGTCGACGATGGTCCAGCGTGCGGATTATTTCTTGCGGAATCGATCCAGCCGCACCACTTCCGCGCCTTCGCCCGTCTTCGCCGGCTCGTCGTCCTTGCTTTCCACCGCGGGCTCCGTCGCGACGACGGGCAGGGCAGGTGATGCGGGAACTGACGGCAGTTTGGCCGAGGGCGCCTCAGCCGTCGCCTCCGACGGCTCGAACTGCAGTCCAAACTGCACCGACGGATCGAGGAAGCTCTTGATCGCGGCGAACGGCACCACAAGCCGCTCGGGGATGCCGCCGAACGACAGGCCGACTTCGAAACGATCCTCCGTCACCACCAGATCCCAGAACTGATGCTGCAGGATGATCGTCATTTCCTCCGGATATTGCGCCAGCAGCCGCGGCGACAGCTTCACGCCGTCGGCGGTTGACAGGAAAGTGATGAAGAAATGGTGCTCGCCCGGCAGGCCGTGTTCGGCGGCGTCGGTCAGCACGCGGCGCAGCACGCCGCGCAAGGCGTCGCGCGCCAGCACGTCATAACGGATGTGATCGGTCGCCATGGTCGTCCTGTAATGTTGGATGGCCGCCGGTCGCCCGACTCGCCCCTCTGACCCATGCTACCCCGGCGGAGGCCGCAGGTCAGCAGGCGTGACGGTGTGAATTTGCGGCGGAACGGCGGCGGCCGGTAGTGAAAAAAATAAAGTGGAGGCTTCTAAGGGTAAGCCCACTTTGTCATATAATTCAAGGAGATGCGTTTTCCAGTGGTTCCCCGCAAAACCGGGAACAGGGACGGAACAAACCGCCGAACTGTAAAACGATCAGGAGGCTGCGCTCAAGGCCGCGGGTTGCGAGGTCATCAGGTCGGAGAAGCGCACCACCACCACGGGCCGCGCTGAGCTTCAAACCGTTCTGGACTTCCTGCGGCCGGGTGACGTGTTGATGGTCACCAGGATCGACAGGCTCGCACGCAGCATCGGCGATCTGCAGGACATCGTCCGCGCTGTGAAGGCCAAGGGCGCCACGCTGAAAGCGACAGAGCAGCCGATCGACACCGGCACCGCGGCTGGCAAGTGCTTCCTCGACATGCTGGGCGTGTTTGCGGAGTTCAAGACCAATCTGCGCAAGGAAGCGACAGATGGAAGGGATCGCGAAGGCTAAGGCTGCCGGCGTCTACAAGGGCCGTCCGGCGTCGATTGATCCAGCCCAGGTGCAGCAGCTCAAGGCTGAGGGAATGGGACCGTCACAGATTGCCAAGCATCTCGGCATCGGTCGTGCTTCCGTTTATCCAGCGCTGGAGGGCTGACGATTGAGCGCCGTTCGCCTGATCATCAGATTACCGCAATCCTCGCCGTGCTGTGCCTGGCAAGTCCAGCCCACGCTAAGGACACCATCAGCGGCAACTTCTTTCTTCCACATTGCGAGACGTCGAGGGACGACGATCCGTATTATCACCAATGCCAAGGCATGATCGCCGGCATGATCTACTTCGGGTCATCCCTGCCGCCGGACATGCGGTTTTGCGTCCCCGATAACGTCACCAGTAAACAGGCGCGCCGTGTCGTACTCAAATTCCTGAACGCGCACCCGGAGTTACTGCACGAGGAGTTCAAGGATTGGCGCACCGTGCTCTCAAAGAAGCGTGGCCGTGCAATTGGCCCTTGGAGGCTCGCTGATGCGCGTTTGCGTGAGAGCTAGGTCGGGCACCGGCCAGCCACCAAATCGTATCCACGCCCCGCGCAGAGTCACGTTGAGTAGACCGATCTGTCAGAGGATCGGTTCACGGACTTCTGGCGATAGACTTAGCGATTACCAGCGAGAATAGGGTCCGCCCGAACCGAACCCGTCTTCATCTTTCGGAGACCGGTAACCATAGCCACCATATCCGTAGGGCCTAACTGCGTACCCGCCGTTGTAATAAGTGGGCGCGTAGCCGTCAGCGTATCCGTAGTTCGGGTAGCCGCCATAGCCATAACCAGGACCGTAGGCGTAGGCGTTGGAGGCTATGCCACCGACTATGGCGGCACCAACGAGTCCTGCCGCAACTCCGGGAACCCACCCAGCTCCACGTCCCCGTGCTTCGGTCGGCGAAATGTTAGTTAGAGTGGAAACACCGATAATGACAGCTGTCGTTAAGGCCAATGCTGTTCTTCTCATGTCCTTAGCCCTTTATGGTTGTCTTGAACCTCAACGGGCGAGCTTCCAAAAGGTTTCCAGCGTCATCGATCCTTACTGCGAATTAATTGCGAACTGGTACAAAATAATTGCGAATACTTAGCCAAACGGTTAAGTATCTCTCATGACGATGCGAACCAAATACGATTCTCGATTGACGGTTCTCTGCCCGGCTGACCTGCCGCGGGCGATCAACGTTGCCGCGGCTGCAAGGCTCCAACGTCCGGCCGAGTATGTCCGCGCTGCGATCTTTGCCCGGCTTCAGGCCGACGGCGTCGCGATCCGCACCCCGGAGCAGGCCGATGTCTAATTGGGCGGAGATCCAGCGCTGGGTCCGACGAATCGTGACCCGCAAGGAACTTGATGACATCATTACAATGACCGACGCCGAAATCGGTCACCTGAGGCTGAGGCCGATGCCTGACGCCATCGCCTATCCCGGCCCTGAATTGGATGAGCTGGTCCGCACGCTCATGGCCTGCACGCCGTTGCATCAGCTTTCCTCGATGGAAGCCCGCACCGTTTTCGAGTTGCTGCTTCAGCGTGGCTGGCGCATCGTGCGAGTGAAGTCCGATGACACAGCTTGAAGCTCAAATTTCACATCGGCGACCCCGATGTCGAACTGCCATTTCCCATTTCCAGCTCGGACGTACAGCGGGGATGTGGCGCGGTGCCGATGCGTGTTCTCCTGGCGCATCGGCCCTAACTATCAATCCAACCACTTGAAAGGAACACAGATGCACTACAAAGGCCCCAAGTCCTACTCGTCAGAATTGAAGAAAAACGACGTGACCCTGGTCCGCGTCAAGCCTGAGCGCGCGGTGCCCAAGCCCGACCACACCCGGAAGGCCCCGATGCACGATTCTGGCAAGCCTGATCAGGCTCCTCATCGCTCAAGCACGAAGCGCTAAAATGCTGAACCTTACATCGTTCCAGCGCTGGGCGTCCAAGTTGGACCGTTTCCCGGAGTATCGTGCGCTACCGGCTGACGTCGCGGCGACGTGTCTTGCAGCTGATTGGCAACGGCGAAATCAAGCAGACGGACGAGGCCATTTTAAGCGCCGTCGAGCAGGCTGCGCTCGGGGACTTCGATGCCAGCAAAGCGAGTTAGGGGCATGCAGTATCTCGGAGTCGGAAGGCTTGGAACACATCAGTCCGTTGCCTACACCGGCACGGCAGGCACGATCACGAATGCCATCAGCGCAGGCGTCAAGAAAGTGCGCGTTGCTGTCACCTCGGCGGCTTACATCAAGGTCGGCGTCGCACCCACGGCAACCACGTCAGACCCGTATATGGCGGCAGACGCGCCTGAATACGTCACCATTGCCCCTGGCGAGAAGGTGTCAGCCATCCAGGTCTCGGGCGCTGGCACGCTGCACGTCACCGAAATCCCGTAGGAAAATCCATGACCGAAACGACAGAAGCGCCGCGCAATGATGCTGGCCAGTTCACGCCCTCGACTGAGGGTCTTTATGGTCGCGATTACGAGCTGGTGAGCGCCGGCTTCACGGTAAAGAAAGATGCCCCGCCAGAAGACGCGTCGAGCGATAGCTCTGATCCCGTGCGGCAGGCGGCGGCTGACCTTGCTGCTAGACGAGCGGAGCCGGAAAATCTCTCGGTCATCGAGATTAAAAACCTGAAGGACTTCGAGCCGAAGGAAGCTCGTACCGTCGAACAGGCCGCGTTCGAATACGCCGCCGCTCGCTCGGATGTCTCGAAATTCGCTGAAGGCATTGATCTCCCCAGCTTTGCCGAAAAGGTCGACGAGGACAGGGCAAAGGTAATAAAGGGCGATCCTAAGGTCGCTGAATCTCTTGGCGTCGGGGTGCCACCCGATGAGCCGAAAGCCGCAGCCGAAGACAATGGCGCCGACGACGGGACGGACGGCCTCGATCCCGAAACCCGCAAGACGCTGAAAATCCACGCCGTAAGAGCGGCGATTGAGCAGGAGTTCAGCAAAGCCGAAGCCGTTCAGCAGAGCTACCAGAACGCCCTTGCCACGGCTAACCAGTTTGCAATGGCAAGCCTCGTCGACCACTTCCCCGAGTTGGGGCAGATACCGGTCGAG
>CADEDX010000562.1 GCA_902826195.1 uncultured Bradyrhizobium sp.
AAGTCGTCGCGACGGCGGCAACGGCTGAGAATGCGATTGTGAAGATCGGCTTGTCGCTTTCAACTAGCCGGGCCCATGTGGTGGAGAAAGCTGGACCTACCCAGGCCCGAACGACAAAGGACGAGAGAAGCACTAGAGCGAACAGCAAGCGCAAGCCGTTCGCGATCAGAGACATTATCCAAGCTCTGACCATTACCAGATCAATGCCGAAATAGAAGCCTCCATCGATTCGGGGTAGCGCATAGTAGTATTCGACGGCAATCTCTTTTGGAGTTACTGCCAAATGCGCGAATGCCACGGCTAGATCTCGAATCGCGCTAGGTAACAAGTCGCTCCAATCTAAATCGAGAGACCAGACTTTCGGTATCCAAACGAAAATGTCGATGATCGGTCGCCACAGCACCAGCAACACGTAATGAAGTAATAGCAACAAAAGAAAAGGTAGGATGCCTGGAACGCGGCGATTCAATCTCACTACGACTAGGGATATCCATCGTGCGAACGAAATTGATAGAGCGAACGCGCAGCAATCGATAGCGCTTGATGCGAAGAAGTAACGCGCGAGCATTGGTTGGGCTATAGTAGTCCATTTCGCGGTTAGTCCACGGAAAAAGTAAAGATGAATCGCAAGCGCAGCCGTCACAAACAAAACAAGCACCACGCTAGAAATCAAACGCCGCCAACTCAGTAACGACGCTCCGAAAACGCGGTCAACAAAGTCGATGTAAGCTTGGGCCTCCTTTTCGGCGAAGTTGTGCCAATTCACATCGTGGAAGCGATACCACTTATCTGCGAGCCAAGCTTTGACGCGCTTTTGCCCCGGTGTCCCTAGATAGAAGTCAATCGCGGCTCCAGCACCGCCCAAGGCTGCCATTGGCACCAAAATATCATCTGCAATCCCCATACGCGGCTCTTCATCTAAGGCAGTTGCCGTGACGGGCGCCCCGCAATTGGGAAGGTTCTTAGCGCGGAGCCTTCGCCTTCAGCCCCAGTTCGACAAGCCGGCGGAAGGTCTCAGGCTGGCGGCTTTCCCTGAAACTGGATGTTGCATTTCTTTGCGATGGAAGCCTGCTCGATAGCAACCATTTGGCCCTTCATGTTGGCGAGCTCGGCGGCCGTTTGCTTATCTCCGCCGACAAAAAACGCGGCCGGCCAGAACACAACTATAGCCGCTGCAGTCACTAAGCCATCCTTAGTTCTCTGGCTGTCTTGCGCTCCGGAAAGAGCGGCGGCCCGCTGTGAGATCCCTTGCGCTTCAAGGCCCAATTGCTGGCAGCTGTAGGATTGATACATCACTGGCGATACGTATGCCGGAGTAATATCTGCGGCCGACGACGCACAGCCTGCCAGCGCGGCGCCAAGCGCCACGATTCCCAAATTACGCATTTTTAAGAAGCTCCCCAGACCCGCACGCATCCAACTGCAACTAACGGTGGAGAGCAAGGGTAGATTCGCCACAGTTCGCGGGGAAATCAGCCTTTGCGCTTAGCTTTCAGCCCGAGCTCGACCAGCCAGGCGCTGATCGCGATACAAGCGAACCTGTCGCCCGGCTCACCCCGGGCGGCTTTTTCGTGCCCGCCGCATCACTTGGTGTCTTGCTTTCATAAAGAGCGGCCGCGGAACTCCGGGCCGCTGACCAGCACTCCAGCAAACACGGACAATCCGCGCTTAGTATTAGGTCGGATTAGGGAGAAGATCAGAGACACGATAGAATGAATTTCTCGAGCGGAGTCCGATTCCCTGATCGATATGCTTCAATGGCTCCAGTGTAAGGCGGGTCCTGTGGCCTTGGGTCTAGCGTCCACTTTCTGAGAAAAAAACCGCGGCGTCGCATAGTAGAAATCAAAATCAGCCGCGCCATGTGACCATTGCCATTCGCGAACGGATGAATTTCTAAAAAGTAAACGAAAATCGCAGCTGCAAGTTGGACGCAGCGGACTAGCTTTTCTGCCCGTGTGAGCACGCTGTCGGAAATACGAAAAACTTGGTCGATCGTTTTCAGTGTGTCGTCTATCTCCACCACAAATTCTGCCATCGATCGCGATACTATACCCGGATCATGACCAACGCGCGGATCGCCTTGAACGCCGACTTTGTAATCACGAAGACAAATATGGCGCCATGATCCACGGTAATTGCCTGCGTAGTATTCAAAACCGGCTGGGGAAAGACCTGCGAATAACATACGGTGCACCGGTCTGGTGTCGCGCAGTAGCCGGATCATTGACGAAGCTTCGGCGACGTAGATTGCCCGGATTATTTGAGCGGATCGAATGCGCAAAACCTCCCCGCATTCAGGAACATCGCGATATTCCCAGGCGGGGCATGCGACAGAAGCCATGTGCTAATCAAAGATCTTTGCCAGATCAGACGCGAGAATTTCAACGCTTTGATCAAGATTTCCAGCGGAAATTGTAGAATCTTGTCGGCTCAAGGCAGCTTCGGCCATAGCAATCAGATCAGCATCAACCCGCTTAGACGCCATCGGCGCAACGGAGCGAACCGCTCGAAGATTTTGCTTCGCATCAAATGTAGGCGTGGTGTCTTGGAATGACGTCTGCTCGCCGAGACGGCCGGCAGCACTGAGCGCCCGCTGAGTGCGAAACGTGAAGACTCGACGCTTTACAATTCCCGACTCAAAAATCGTCGAGTAGGGATCGAACTCTTCAGCTCGAAGCATCTTGTTCATCGTTCCCTCCAACTTGTTCTTCTTTTAGTAGTTGTCCTAACCATTCGTGCAGCTGTGAGGCAGTCTCTACGCTCATATAGACGCCAAATTCCACGCTGCGAATGATGCCGCGTTTGGCCTCAACGATCGTGGCCGGTTTTGAATGATCCAAATTGAACCCGCCGGGTTGCTCAGCTGCTACGAGATCCTGTCGGACGACACGGGGCAGTGGAAAGCGCTCGGCGTAAAATGCCAGCCAAACCTTACCCTGCGGTGTAGGTCCTCCGAGCGCGCCATCACAGGCGACCTCTCGAAAATCCTCCGACTTTTGATAGTGGATGTCGACGGTCGGTGCGTCTTCGTCTGGCATGGCCTAGGTCTAGTCGTGAGTCGGGCCGTATGTCTACGTACGGTCCACAGTTGAATGCTACCGGTAGCACCATAAGTCGCTCAGGCAAGTCTCGTTTCTTTGACACCTTCGATCAAGTATCGGGCGGTGGCAATAGTGCCGCAGCACCTGGTCGCGGACTTCGCTTCCGCGGTGGCGGCGGGGCCGCGGCGGATGCGACATCTTGGGCGAGCTTTCAATTACTGACGAAAGACTGACGCAAGCATTTCGGCTCGAAGAAACCCTCCTAAGTCTTTGATTTTATGGAGGCCACGACCAGAATTGAACTGGTGTACACGGTTTTGCAGACCGTTGCGTAACCACTCCGCCACGTGGCCCCATCGCGGTTTCTTATACGCCCCGCTCGGGATAGGCAACAAAACAGCTCACATCCGACGCCGGCTGGCAGGCGGGCGGGACGGTCAGGATTTCCGCGGCGTTCGCGGCTATTTATTTCGCGGTGGCGCGCGCTTGCGGCGCCGAAAGTCCTGTTTTTTCGGCTTCGGCGCGAGTTCCGGCATTTCCGCCTGCACTTCCCGATACCGCGCCAGCATGTGCTCAAAGCTCGCGTTGAGCGTTTCGGCGATATCCGGCCGCTTTTCGAGACCCGCCAGCAACAGGCCTGCGGCCTCGATGGTGGAAAGACCGTCGCCGCGCGGCTCCTTGCGGAGCTTGCCGTAGCGCGACGGCCGCTTCGGGCCCAAAATGACCCGCTGGCACTTCAGCATCCACGCGTTGCGCCACCACAGCGCCTTGGCCTGGCTCCAGGTACCGTCGAGCAGCACGATGCCTTCGATGTCGGAGAGGATGGCGCGCTGGTGCAGCTCGACCTCGCCCTTGCGGTTGATCGCGATGATCTCGGCATCGGTATCGAGATCGGCGACCTTGGCCGAGCCGAGATACAGCACCGCCCAGCGCGAGGGATCGTCGACCTTCCGTCCCAATGCCTTGGACAGGCTTGGCCAGGACAGGCCGATCTTGAGCACCGCATCCTTGAAATGCATCGCCGTCAGCCGCGCAGTGCCGAGCGCCCTGTCCTGCTCCTGCGGGTGCTGCAGGATCAGCAGCGAGATCTTGCTTTTGATCGGCGTCACGCTGTCGCAGATGCACAGCGGCTGCGGCTTGCCGCAATGCGGGCATTCCGGGATCACCTCTTCGGCGAGACCGGGTTTGGGATTGGCTTGTTCTGACATCCGCCCGCTATACGCTTCGTGGCCAGTAATTCAACTATTCGGCCGGCGCGGCAAGCGGCGCCGGCCGCCAGCGCTGCCTCAGCCGATCGATCAGGAGATAGATCACCGGCGTCGTGTACAGCGTCAGGATCTGCGACACGAACAGGCCGCCGATGATGGTGATGCCGAGCGGCCGGCGCAGCTCGGTGCCGGGGCCGGTGGCGATCACCAGCGGAATACCGGCGAACAGCGCCGCCATCGTCGTCATCAGGATCGGCCGGAAGCGGGCGCTGCACGCCTCGAAGATCGCGTCCGCCGACGACAGGCCGCGGTTGCGTTCGGCATCGAGCGCGAAATCGACCATCATGATGCCGTTCTTCTT
>CADEDX010000563.1:0-2376 GCA_902826195.1 uncultured Bradyrhizobium sp.
AACGTGGTGGTCGGCCTAGCCGGCCTGCTCGACCTCGGTTATGTCGCGTTCTACGCGGTCGGCGCCTATTCCTACGCCCTGCTGGCGACCAATTTCGGACTGTCGTTCTGGGTGTGCCTGCCGCTCGCCGGCATCCTCGCGGCGTTCTGGGGCGTGCTGCTGGGCTTCCCCGTGCTGCGGCTGCGCGGCGACTATCTCGCCATCGTCACGCTGGCCTTCGGCGAGATCATCCGCCTCGTCATCATCAACTGGCAGAGCCTGACCGGCGGGCCGAACGGCGTTACCGGCATTCCGCGCCCGACCTTGTTCGGAATTCCCCTCACCAACGACGATAACGGGCTCGCCGCCCTGCTCGGCATCGAATTCTCGCCCACCCATCGCGTCGTCTTCCTGTTCTATCTGATCCTGGCGCTGGCGCTGTTCACCAACTGGGTCACGATCCGGCTGCGGCGGCTGCCGATCGGCCGCGCCTGGGAGGCGCTGCGCGAGGACGAGGTCGCCTGCCGCGCGCTCGGCATCAACACCACCACCACCAAGCTGACCGCATTTGCGACCGGCGCCATGTTCGGCGGTTTTGCCGGCGCGTTCTTTGCGACCCGACAAGGCTTCATCAGCCCGGAATCCTTCACCTTCCATGAATCGGCGCTGGTGCTGGCGATCGTCGTGCTGGGAGGCATGGGCTCGCAGCTCGGCGTGGCGCTGGCGGCGCTCGCCATGATTGGCGGCTTCGAGCTGTTCCGCGGGCTCGACCAGTACCGCATGCTGGTGTTCGGCATGGCGATGGTGCTCTTGATGATTTGGCGGCCGCGCGGCCTGATCGGCCACCGCGCGCCGACTGTGTTCCTGAGGCACAATCCGGCGATCTCGTCCGACCTCGTCAAGGAGGGACACGGATGAGCGGCGATCCGATCCTTTCCGTCGATAGCCTGTCGATGCGATTCGGCGGCATCGTCGCCGTCAATGAATTGTCCTTCAACGCCGCGCGTCGCAAGATCACCTCACTGATCGGACCGAACGGCGCCGGCAAAACCACCGTGTTCAACTGCATCACCGGCTTCTACAAGCCGTCGTCGGGCGCGATGCGGCTAACGCATGATGACGGCGGCGCGATCCAGCTCGAACGGCTTAACGACTTCCGGATTTCCAAACTCGCCCGCGTCGCGCGCACGTTCCAGAACATCCGGCTGTTTGCCGGCATGACGGCGCTGGAAAACCTGATGGTGGCGCAGCACAACGCGCTGATGCGCGCGTCCGGGCTGACGTTCCTCGGCCTGATCGGCGCCCCCTCCTGGCGCAAGGCCGAGCAGGACGCGATCGATCTGGCGCGGACCTGGCTCGACCGCATCGGGCTGTTGGACCGCGCCGATGACGCTGCCGGCAACCTGCCGTATGGCGACCAGCGGCGCCTCGAAATCGCGCGCGCGATGTGCACCCAGCCCGCGCTGCTCTGCCTCGACGAGCCCGCCGCCGGCCTCAACGCGCGCGAAAGCGCGAGCCTGAGCGAACTGCTGCTCTCGATCCGCGACGACCAGGGCACCTCGATCCTTCTCATCGAGCACGACATGAGCGTGGTGATGGAGATTTCCGACCACGTCGTCGTGATGGACCATGGCGTCAAGATCGCCGAAGGCACGCCGCAACAGATCCGCGACGATCCCAAGGTGATCGCCGCCTATCTCGGCACCGACGAGGAAGAAGCCATCGCCGTGATGGAGAGCGGCACGTGAGCGCGCTCCAAATCTCTCCATCATGCCCGGGCTTAGCCCTCCGAAGGACGGCGTCGCTTCCGCTCGCCTACGCCCGGGCATCCACGTCTTTCTTGGTTGCAAGAAGCGAAGACGTGGATGGCCGGGACAAGCCCGGCCATGACTTTGGTTGGGGAACCATCTGATGACCTCAACAACAACTCCCCTGCTCGCGATCCGCGGCTTGCGCGCGGCGTACGGCAAGATCGAGGCGCTGAAAGGCGTCGATATCGACATCAACGCCGGTGAGATCGTCGCGCTAATCGGCGCCAACGGCGCCGGCAAGTCGACGTTGATGATGACGATCTTCGGTCGGCCACGAGCCCGCGCCGGCCATATCGAATTCGACGGCCAGGACATTACCGACGTGCCGACGCACGAGATCGCGCGCCTGCGCATCGCCCAGTCGCCGGAGGGCCGCCGCATCTTCCCGCGGATGAGCGTGGCGGAAAATCTGCAGATGGGGGCCGACGCGACCGACAGCAGCGAATCCGATCGGGCGAATGGCCTGGAACGCATCTTCACGCTGTTTCCGCGGCTGAAGGAACGCATGACGCAGCGGGGCGGCACGCTGTCCGGCGGCGAGCAGCAGATGCTGGCGATCGGCCGCGCCTTGATGAGCCGGCCGCGC
>CADEDX010000563.1:2476-4586 GCA_902826195.1 uncultured Bradyrhizobium sp.
GGCGTGATTTTCGTACCCGGCGAGCCGGGTATTTCCGAAATCGACTGACCTGCGAGGGACATCTCATGAAATCACTGAAACTCATCGGCCTGGCTTTGGGCGCGTCGTTGGCGCTGTCGACGACGGCGTTGGCGCAGGACATCTCCATCGCCGTGGCGGGTCCGATGACGGGCGGCGAATCCGCGTTCGGCCGCCAGATGAAAAACGGCGCCGAACAGGCCGTGGCCGACATCAACGCCGCCGGCGGCGTGCTCGGCAAGAAGCTGGCGCTGCAGGTCGGTGACGACGCCTGCGATCCCAAGCAGGCTCGCTCGGTGGCGGAAAAGTTCGCCAGCGCAAAAATCCCGTTCGTGGCCGGTCACTTCTGCTCTTCGTCGTCGATCCCGGCCTCGGAAGCCTATGCCGACGGCAATGTGCTGCAGATTACGCCGGCCTCGACCAACCCGCTGTTCACCGAACGCAAGCTGTGGAACGTGGCGCGCGTCTGCGGCCGCGACGATCAGCAGGGCCTGGTTGCCGCCGAGTACATCGCCAAGAACTACAAGGGCAAGAACGTCGCCATCCTCAACGACAAGTCGACCTACGGCAAAGGCCTCGCCGACGAAACCAAGAAGGCGCTCAACAAGGCCGGCGTCACCGAGAAGATGAACGAGTCCTATAACAAGGGTGATAAGGATTTCAACGCGATCGTGTCGCGGTTGAAGCGCGACAATATCGATCTGGTCTTTGTCGGCGGCTACCATCAGGAAGCCGGGCTCATCCTGCGCCAGATGCGCGACCAGGGCCTGAAGACGGTGTTGATGGCGGGCGACGCCATGAACGACAAGGAGTTCGCCTCGATCACGGGTCCTGCCGCAGAAGGCACCCTGTTCACCTTCGGTCCCGACCCGCGCAACAAGCCGACCGCGAAAGCGATCGTCGAGAAGTTCAAGGCCAAGAACATCGATCCCGAAGGCTACACCCTCTACACTTACGCTGCGATGCAGGTCTGGACCCAGGCAGTGGCGAAGGCGAAGACCACCGATCCGAAGAAGGTCATGGAAACCATTAAGGCCGGCGAATGGGACACGGTGCTCGGCAAGCTGTCCTTCGATGCCAAGGGTGACATCAAGGTGATCGATTACGTCGTCTACAAGTGGGACGCCAAGGGCAACTACACGGAGATCAACCCAAAAGGTTCCTGATCGCCTTTTTTCAGATTGCAACATGAACGCCCCGGGGCCCGCCCCCGGGGCGTTTTCATTTTTGGGTTCCAGATAATTGTCGGATGGCGGGAACAATTGCGTTCCATGCGTATTGAGAAGGTTGGGCTGAGTTCCATGTCATTGATTTTACAATCTTAACGCTTGTTCCATCTTGATATGGCGATGGGGGATGGTTCTAGTTGTGCGCTCCTGTCTCAGCCTTTGAGAATCGCGCGAACTGGTCCGCATGGGCCGAGGAAACATTATGAGCGATCTTTCCCCCGGGGCATCGCCCTCCGTTCGCCGGGCCGCGAAACCCAAAGCCGCCTCCACGAATGGTTCTTCCGATCCGATGCAGGATTTGCTGCACGCCCTGCAAGCGATGCGCGCGGGTGATTTCTCGGTCAGGATGACCGGTGATCACATCGGTATCGAAGGCAAGATCGCCGACACATTTAATGAAATCGTCGCTGCCAACCAGCGCATGGCGCAGCAACTTGAGCATGTCGGCCAGGTCGTCGGGCGCGAGGGCAAGACAAGGCAGCGCGTCAAGTTCGACCTGTCGAGCGGCTCGTGGGCCGACATGGAGGGCTCCGTCAACACGCTGATCGACGACCTCCTGTGGCCGACCCGCGAAGTGACGCGCGCCGTCGCCGCCGTTGCGCAGGGCAATCTGCTACAGACCGTGCAGCTCGATGTCGACGGCCGCCCATTGGGCGGCGAGTTTTTGCAGTCGGCCACGATCGTCAACACGATGATCAAGCAGCTTTCCGTGTTCACCTCGGAAGTGACCCGCGTGGCGCGCGAGGTCGGCACCGAGGGCAAGCTCGGCGGCCAGGCCCAGGTGCCGGGCGTGGCCGGCACGTGGAAAGACCTCACCGACAACGTCAACTCGATGGCCTCGAACCTCACGGGCCAGGTCCGCA
>CADEDX010000564.1 GCA_902826195.1 uncultured Bradyrhizobium sp.
CGCTGTGCATCGGCGGCGGCATGGGCATCGCAATGTGCATTGCACGCGACTGAACCGTGCGGCGCGGCGTGATGGAAAGATCATCCCGCGGCCGAAAGGCTTAGCCCAAAGATCGAACGCCCGGCCTCAAGCCGGGCGTGTTGTTCTTGATGTTTGGTCAAGCCGCCCGCTTAATTCGAGGCTAGGTAAAAAGCTTAAGTTCAAAAAACACAGGGGAAGGATTTCACTATGGCATGTGTTGCGTTGGTGACGGGAGGGACAAGGGGTATCGGGGGTGCGATCAGCAAGGCGCTGAAGGCTGCGGGCTACAAGGTGGCAGCTAGCTACGCCGGTAACGACACCGCGGCCGAGAAGTTCAAGGCCGAGACCGGCATCCCCGTTTCAAATGGGACGTCAGTTCGTTCGATGCCTGCGCGGCCGGCGTCAAGCAGGTCGAGGCCGACCTCGGCCCGGTCGACGTGCTGATCAACAACGCCGGCATCACCAAGGACGGCGCCTTCCACAAGATGACGCTCGATCAGTGGAACGCGGTCATCAACACCAATCTCGGCTCGCTGTTCAATATGACGCGGCAGGTGATCGAAGGCATGCGCGCCCGCAAGTTCGGCCGCGTCATCAACATTTCCTCGATCAACGGCCAGAAGGGCCAGTTCGGCCAGGTCAACTATTCGGCCGCCAAGGCTGGCGATATCGGCTTCACCAAGGCCTTGGCGCTGGAGAACGCCAAGGGCGGCATCACCGTCAATACGATCTGCCCCGGCTACATCAACACCGAGATGGTGCAGGCGGTACCGAAGGAAGTGCTCGAGAAAAGCATCCTGCCGCTGATCCCGGTCAACCGTCTCGGCGAGCCCGAGCAAATAGCCCGCGCGGTGGTGTTCCTCGCCGCCGACGAGGCAGGCGGCATCACCGGCTCGACGATGTCGATCAATGGCGGGCAGTATATGGTGTGATGCTAGCGTCGCGTCTAACAATCCCGAACAGCAGACTCTCGTCCGGATGCTGCTTGTTGGCTACTGCTTTGGCATTCGCTCCGAACGGCGGTTGTGCGAGGAGGTGCACCTGAACCTCGCCTACCGCTGGTTCTACCAGCTCGGCCTCGATGGCGAGGTGCCGGACCACTCGACCTTCTCCAAGAATAGGCATGGCCGCATCCGCGATTGCGATTTGCTGCGCAAGCTGTTCGAGACCGTGGTCCGGCGCTGCATGGCAGAAGGGTTGGTCGAGGGGACCGCTTTTGCGGTCGATGCCAGCCTGATTGCCGCCGATGGCAACAGGCAGCGTTCTGCTGTTGGGTCTGATGAGGTTGACTGGGAAATACCCTGGATGAGGCTGCTTGGGGCGCAGCCAGTGAGACGGTACCGAAGTTTATCTCCAGGTCGGATCCCGCCGCACAATGGACCGGCGCTCACAAGGGCATGCGTTCTTTGCGTACGCCGACAACTACCTGATCGACCTGAAGGCGGCGATCATCGTCGATGTCGAGGCGACGCGAGCTATCCGACAGGCCGAGGTCGGTGCGGCACGCACAATGATTGATCGCACCGAAGGTTGCCTCGGGCTTTGTCCCGAGCGCTTGGCCGCCGACAGTGCCTACGGGTCAGCCGAGATGCTGGGGTGGCTAGTCAACGAGCGCGCGATTGAGCCGCATTTTCCAGTGTTCGACAAGTCGGCCCGCGACGATGGAACGTTCTCGCGCGGAGACTTCACCTATAATCAGGACGTCAATATCTACTTCTGTCCAGCCGGCAAGGCGTTGACCTCTACCGGAACTCCGGTGAACGATGGGGCAACACTGCTCTATCGCGCCAGCAAACATGACTGCGGAGCTCAAGCCACGTTGTTGTCCGAAGTTGCCTGCCCGCAAGGTCCCACGTTCAATTTACGAGAACGCCCGAGACGTGGCGCGCGACATCGCCAGGACCGAGGCTTACGTGACGTCGCGGCGTGAACGGAAGAAGATCGAGATGCTGTTCGCACATCTCAAGCGCATCCTGCGCCTCGATCGGCTCAGGCTGAGAGGTCCATTGGGCGCTCAAGACGAGTTCCTCTCGCTGCCACCGTCCAGAACCTCCGAAAGCTGGCAAAGCTGATCCCGCTGCCCGCCCCAATGCCGGCCTGACCGGAAACAAACTGACGCACGCTCGCCTCTTCGTACCACCCCAACAGCTCGCGCGCCGACCTCTTCAACACAATCCGCCAGGAGCGGCCATTCAACAACTGACAACATTATTTAGCTTTCGGTCAGCCGCCAAACTTGGACGGGTCATCGTAGGCAGGAGGGTCGTCATGATCGATCCGCAGACCACCCAGAGCGGAGTCGTCGCGATAGATGGGCTCGCCACCCGAAGTGGCGCAGCCTGGGATCAAGACTTCACTTGGACGAAGGACGACATGTCGCAACTGGAGGTGATGTCCTTCTGCGGTGGCATTTGCGGGACCACAGAGACCGATTAGCAGAACCAGAGCAAAGGCAGAGCGCATCGCATTTTCTCCAATCGACCTATCCCCGATCTTGCGTGGCGCGCAGGGCAGCGGCGGTTTACCGGGCTTACCGACGGCGCGGTATCTGAGGCCAAGATTTTTCCGAACCAGCCAAGCCTGGATCGGCGCGGCCCATTCTCGCATAAGCATTACTTGCCGCATAAGCATTGACGGCCCCGCCGGGTAGCTCAAGGCCCATTTTGCCGGCGGAAGTTAACGCGCCGCCATTCAGCACATCCCGATTCGGGTACATCGCCTGAAACGCTCCAGGTTCTGATATTGCAGCTTGCGCAAGTGCCGGGGTTATCGAAAGGGTCGATAGCAGGGCTACCGCAACGAGTGCCATTGATCTGTTCATCGTGTTTTCCATTTTTTTGCGCGGAAATTCGCGCTGGTGCCCTCGGTTGTTCCTTCCGGATTCTTGATCCTTACTGGCATCGACAGATGTTCAGAATCCTGTCGGGTTGCTCGACGTGCTTGTGTTGCTTCGCATCGAATGCCGACATTTTCTGTTGCTCGATCTGCTTTGAGACAGGCCCTGAAGACAATTGACGCGCGGGCGGTTGTAGATGCCCAGTTGCTGCTTGCGGTATCGGGGCTGCCGTATTTGTCAGCGGCCGGGCTTATCCGATTGGGCTGGAGATAATGACCGTGCAGACCACGGCCGCCATAGCTTGAGGACGTAACGACATTGGTTATTCTCCCAATCGTGCTGTCGGCCAACGATGGAGCGTGGCTTTGCTCCTTACGAACAGGCTAGAGAGTAGATAGGTCAGGTCCTCTCCATTTCGATTAAATAAGAGTTCATTCGTATTCAGTGTCGAGACGACAGCAACCGCAAGATCGCATTCGGGCACCCGGGCGGCCCGAAGATACGCCCTGGTACCCGCCGCATTTCAACTCAATACGACTTGGGTTCGCAGGGGATATTGCCACCGTCCCAGGGCTGCGTGGCAAATGTGCCTACCCGCGGCGCTGGATTACAGACTGGGCCATCGACATACCGAGCGCTGGCAGGGTCGTTGGCATTGACGCTCTCAGTGACGTGTTGCCTGGCGGCATGGCTTTCGCGAGCTATGACAGGTGTTGCGATCATGGCGGCAGCAATCATTCCAGCAAACAACAGCTTGATCGTGGTCATTCAACTTCTCCATTGCATGTAAAGGAAGCCAAAGACGTTTAGCTTCCACACCCGCGATGTGGGTAGCTGTGAGAGATCTTTAAACGGCACGCTCGCTCACGATCATTCAACGCGTCGTGAGACGAAGATCACGACGACAGCAAACTCGTTTCAGGCAAGCGCGCAGCAATCGCAAATAGGAGAATGAATCTTTTTATAATCGATTTCATCGTTGCCGACTCCAGATGAGGTTTGGGGCACGACAACATGGAGACGACTCATGAAAGCCATTCGCGCCGTCGCGATTGCTTGGACAATTGCATTTTCGACACTGATATTTGCCTCGGTCACAGCATCGGTTGCGGAGGCTGGACCAATCGTTCCGCCAGTTCATTATTGCCTGTCATATGATGAGGGCGGAACGGATTGCAGCTTTACAAGCTACTCACAATGCCTCGCAACCGCTTCCGGTCTGAGCGCGGAATGCTACGGCAAGACATTTCGCGACGACGAATCCGACAACTTCCCGATCACTCAGCACGCCAACTCCCATGGCTACTGATCGAAGATGGATGTCGCAAACTGGATCAGTCCGGTTGATCGAGACAGGCGATCTCAACCCGGCAACCCGGACCGGAATGGATCGTCAGGCTGAAGCCGTGGAGCTTTACAATCGCAGCGACCAGATTAAGACCAAGGCCGACACCCGGCGTATTTCGTATCTTGTCTGAGCGATAGAATCGCCTCAATACGGCTTCTCGTTCCTGTTCGCCGATACCGCAGCCGGTATCGGTGACGCGAATGACGGGCTCGCTGCCGTCGCGGAGCAGCTTGACGCTCACGTTGCCGCCTTCCGGCGTAAATTTGATGGCGTTGTCGACCAGATTGGCAACCGCCTCAATTAGCAAGTCACGGTCGCCGCGCACGGTGAGAGGCCGCTCCAGTTCGACCTGCAGGCAGATGTCTTTGTTTTCGGCGATC
>CADEDX010000565.1 GCA_902826195.1 uncultured Bradyrhizobium sp.
CAGCCTCACGAACACTGACCGCCTCCGCCCCGCCCTCGTCGACCAGCTGCAACGCGGCGTCGATCAGGACCCGGCGGAGATCGCCGTGGTGATAGGGTTTTGCCGCAGCGGCCCGTGGGGCGCGGACGCGGCGCGGCTTGGCGGCCGGGGATTTTGGCGCGGAAGATTTGGCGGCAGGGCGCATGCCCTCTCCTACCATCACCGCCTTGTGAATGTAAGCACCGATTACACGGATTGACCGGCTGGCGCCCGCATATGTAACTGACGATTACATTGCGATCCGCGTCATTGCGAGCCAACGGGTCGCAATGACGGTGCAGTCAGAGGAGCACAACATGCCAACACATCAAAACTGGTTCGATGGCTGGCGGCTGTTCGCCCTGCTCTCGATGACCCTGCTGGCCTTGAGCATCTGGATCGCCGGCATGCGGGGATTTGAAGTCGACGGCATTCGGATGGTGATCCGTTTCACCGCGCGGACTTCGATGGTGCTGTTCTGCCTCGCCTTCTCGGCCGCCGCGGTGGCGCGGCTGTGGCCCAACGCCTGGACCCGATGGCTGCGCCGCAACCGCCGCTATCTTGGCGTCAGCTTTGCCGCCTCGCATGCCATCCATCTTGTCGCTATCGTTGCCTTCGCAGCGATGGACCCCGCAGGCTATGCGGCGGCAACTTCGATCGCGTCCTATATCTTCGGCGGCATCGGCTATGCCCTCATCATCGCGATGACGGCGACGTCGTTCGACCGCAGCGCGGCCGCGCTCGGCGCACGCGCCTGGCGCCGGCTGCATCTGATCGGCGGCTATTACCTGCTGTTCCAGTTCGCGGTGTCGTTCGGAAAGCGGATTCCCGACATGCCGCTCTATGCGCTATTCCTGATCCCTCTGGTCGCCGTCTTCGCGCTGCGCATGATCGCGATGGCGCCGCGCGCGCAAGCAACGGCAAGAACTTAGTCGCGATCCACCAGATGATACTTCCGCCCCAGTTGACGCTGCACCGACATCACGGCGCGGTCGACGTCGCTGATCAGGCTGTCGCCGAGGATGACATTGGGGATTTCCCAGTTCCGGCCCTCGCGAATGTTGGGAAGCCCGCGCACGTCAGGAACGGACGCCGTCGCGCATCCCGGCTGCCCGCGAAGCGCGTCGTCCGCGATCTGTGTCAGTTCTGTCTGGCTTTTTCCTGTCGTCACTGGCGGCCGAGGCCTTCAAATTCTTTGGCGCGCGCTTCGGTCATGCTGCGCATGCATTCACCGGCGTCAAGCCTCGCGATGGTACCCTCGCCCATGCCGTAATACAGGCAATTGGCGTCGCGGTACTGGATCCACAGCCGCTGCGCCGCACGCAGTTGTTCGCGCTGCGCCGGCTGAGCGTCCTGCACCGCTTTCTGGTAAGCGGCATTCAACCGCTTGTCCCATTGCGCGGTCTTCGCCTTGAGACATTCCACCATCTGGAACGTGTTGCCGTCGCAGGATGGTCCGTCCTCGCTTAGGGCCGCAGCATGCACGGCCGGCGCCAGCGCGAGGATGGCCACAAGGCCGACGACCGGTCGCAGCATCATGCTCATCCCTGCGGCAAAAGCCCGAGGCGCTTGGCGATGATCTTGTCGAGGGTGCGCTTGGGCAGCACCGCCGCCATGAATCGCTGCATCGGATCCGGCACCAGCGTGTAGCGCACCTTGGGATTTGGCAGCGTCAGCGCTGCGAACACCTTCTCGGCGATCGTCTCGGCCGGCAATCCGCTCGCGCCCAGCGCCAGCATGACGGCGCGGATCTTCTGCAGCGCCGGAAGATAGGGCGAGTTCTTGTAGGGAGAAATGTCGACCTCCTCCGCCTTGCCCCAGATCGGCGTCTTCACCGCGCCCGGCGCGATGACGACGACGTCGATCCCGAACAGCAACAGTTCGCGGCGCAGGCTTTCCGACAGTCCCTCGAGCGCGTGCTTGGAGGCCGAATAGGCCGACGTCATCGGATTACCGTTCTTGCCGGCGACGGAAGAGATCATCACGATCCGGCCCTTCGGCCCCTTCAGGGAAGGATCGGTGCCGAGCAGCGGTCCAAAAGCCTGGCTCGCAATGATCGGGCCGATGAAGTTGACTTCCATCTGGCGACGGAATTCGTCAGCGGCGAGTTCGAGCACGGGACCGGAGACCGCGATGCCGGCATTATTGACCAAACCGGCAAGCGTTTCGCCGTTGAGGGCGGCGCGAACCTCGCGCGCGGCAGCCAGCACGGCGGCCTCGTCCGTGACGTCAAAGATCAAGGGCGTGAAGTTCGCCCCGAACTCGCCCTTGAGGCGGTCGGCGTCGGCCTGCTTGCGGACGCTGCCGAACACGCGGAAACCACGGTCCAGCAACAATTTGGCGCTGGCCCAGCCGATGCCCGTGGACGCCCCCGTGATGACAACCGATCTCATGACCCAGACCCTTGTAGCGGTTTAATGAAGTTCGTCGTGAAGGAATGCTTAAGCGGCGGCCCCTCGCCGGCTTCCCCTGCCGGGCAGCCAGCCTTCATGGCGTCTTATCCGGCAAGTTGCCAATCACATTTGCCGGGACAAAGTTCGGAGAGGATAGCCATGGGGCTGTATCGACGAAAGCCGCGCCGCACGCCTGATCGGACGAGAAAACGCGCGAAATCGCGGCGCTCGGCCCCCGATCACGTTGGTAAACAATTCACAACGCCGGGCTTGCGATGCGTCACCCGCTGCCGCGTCGGGACGACAGCCGCGTCCCTCACCGATCCGTCGCCCGTTTCAGGTGCAATTGTTCTGTATCTCTACCGGCGTCGCGCCTTTAACGCGAGTGTAAGGCTCAGCTTTCATTGTGCGTGGCAACCCTTCAACAACCAACAAGGCTGCCCACAATGGTGCAACAGCCGGCTCATTCGATCATCGCCGAACTCGAAGATGCCGTCAGAGGAGGTTCGGCCGCCAAGCGGGTGGAAACCCTGCGGCAGGTCACCAATCTCTTCCTCAACGACGGTGCACGCCTCAACGACGAGCAGGTCAAGGTCTTCGACGACGTGCTGTGCCTATTGGTTGCGCGCGTCGAGACGCGGGCCAAGGCCGAACTTTCCAAGCGGCTGGCGCCGCTCGATTACGCGCCGTTCGAGGTAATCCAGCACCTGGCCTGGGACGACGAGATCGAGGTCGCCGGCAACGTGCTCGCCAATTCGAGCCGGCTGGGTACCGACGTGCTGGTCAAGATCGCCAGCAGCAAGGGACAGGAGCACCTGCTCGCCATTTCCGGCCGGGCCGACCTGCCGACCGCGGTGACCGACGTCATCGTCGATCGCGGCGAAGACAGGGTGATCCGCAAGCTTGCCAACAATGCCGGCGCCAAGTTTTCCGACCATGGCTTTTCCAACATCGTCAACCGAGTCGGACGCGACGACGAGCTGGCGGAAATCATCGGCCTCCGCGCCGATTTTCCGGCCAAGTTCATGGCCGACCTGCTGCGGCGCGCCAAGGAAACGGTTCGTGCGCGTCTGCTGGCCATCGCGCCACCGGCGGTCCAGGAAGAGATCAAACGTGTCCTGAACGAAATCGCCCGGGAATCGCAGCCCGCGGGACGCAACTTCGGCCTCGCCGAAGAGATCGTCAAACTGATGAAGGGGCTGAACGAGCTCGACGATGCGGCCGTGTACAATTTCGCCGAATCGAAAAAATTCGACGAGGTCACGGTGGCGATCGCGCTGCTCAACGAGATGCCGATCGACATGATGGCCCGCCTGATGGAAGGCCCCCGCGCCGACCTCCTGCTGATTCCGTGCCGTGCGGCCCGCCTGAACTGGCCGACCGTGCAATCGATCCTGCGCAACCGCCCGGTCATGCCCGAAGTCAACGAGCAGACCATGCAGATCGCCGAGCGCGACTACCGCAAGCTCTCGATGGAAACGGCGCAGCGTACGGTGCGCTTCTGGCAGTTGCACAACAAGATCGAGAAGTAGGCCGCTGCCGCATTGCCGCCGCCCCTGACCGGGCGCGGCTTATCCATCGCCTGAAATGCTGGAAAGCGGGAAGCGGATCGCTGCCGCCGACCGTTTCTCGCTGGCAAGAATGCAGATGAAGCAACCGCGCTTTGACTCGGTAAACGCTCGCTTTTCCGCCGCTGACGTATTTGTCGAATCGTTTCGCAGCAAGCGTTCGAGTGAAGCGTCAGTTCTTCGTTTCGCGCCAGCGTACTGAAGAATCTGGATGAGCCATCCATTGTTCACGAAAACGGCGAGACCGCAGTTCGCGATCTCGCCGTTTATGCCATTCAGGAATTAAGTTTCAGTGCGCCGCGGCAGCTCAGTTCTTGCTCTTGTCGACCAGCGCGCCCTTCTTGATCCAGGGCATCATGTCGCGCAGCTTGGCGCCGACTTCCTCGATCGGGTGCTCGGCGAGCTTGGCGCGGGTGGCCTTGAACGAGGTCTGGTTGACCTTGTTCTCCAGCATCCAGTCGCGGGCGAACTTGCCGCCCTGGATGTCGGCCAGAACCTTGCGCATCTCCTTCTTGGTCTCGTCGGTGATGATGCGCGGGCCGGTGACGTATTCGCCGTACTCGGCGGTGTTGGAGATCGAGTAGTTCATGTTGGCGATGCCGCC
>CADEDX010000566.1 GCA_902826195.1 uncultured Bradyrhizobium sp.
GAGGTGCCGGTCGAGCACCTGATCGGCGAGGAAAACAAGGGCTGGGATTACGCCAAATTCCTGCTCGGCAACGAACGAACCGGCATCGCCCGCGTCGGCGTCTCCAAGGAACGGCTGCGCCGCATCAGGGATCTCGCCTCCAAGGTCGAACAGAACGGCAAGCCGGAGCTGGAAGACCAGGGTTTCCGCGAAAAGCTCGCGGCCTGCGAGATCGAGCTCAAGGCGCTCGAACTCACGCAGCTCCGCGTCGTCGCCGACGAAGGCAAGCACGGCAAGGGCAAGCCGAATCCGGCGTCTTCCGTGCTGAAGATCAAGGGATCGGAAATTCAGCAGACCACCACCGAATTGCTGATGGAAGTGATCGGCCCGTTCGCCGCGCCCTACGACGTGCATGGCGATGACGGCACCAACGAAACCATGGACTGGACCGCCCAGATCGCGCCGAGCTATTTCAACAACCGCAAGGTCTCGATCTACGGCGGCTCCAACGAGATCCAGCGCAACATCATCACCAAGGCGGTGCTGGGGCTGTAGCGGTCGCAACGAACAACACCTGTCGTCCCCCGCGAAGGCGGGGGACCCAGTACGCCGTGGCGGTCGTGGTTACGATGAACGCCTGCGATTACTGGATCCCTCGCCTTCGCGGGGGATGACGACTAGAGCTCGGCAACGGCGTTGCCACATTGAATTCAAGAGAGAGTAAAGAACATGGATTTTGATCTGTCCGAGGAGCAGCGCCTTCTCAAGGAAAGCATCGACGGTCTCTTGACCGATTCCTACGATTTCGATGCGCGAAAGAAGTACCGGAAGGAAAAGGGCGGCTGGAGCAAAACCGTCTGGAACAAGTTGGCCGAGCAGGGACTCTTGGGCCTGCCGTTCGCCGAGGGTGATGGCGGCTTCGGGGCCGGCGCGGTCGAGACCATGATCGTGATGGAGGCGCTCGGCAAGGCGCTGGTGCTGGAGCCGTATTTGGCGACCGTCGTGATTGGCGGCGGTTTCCTCCGCCATGGCGGCTCGGCCGAACAGAAGGCCGCGCACATCCCCGGCATCATCGACGGCAGCAAGACCTTTGCCTTCGCCCAGCTCGAGAAGAACTCGCGCTACGACCTCGGCGATGTCACCACCACCGCCAAGAAGAAGGGTTCAGGCTGGGTGATCGACGGCGAAAAATTCGTCGTGCTCAACGGCGAGAACGCCGACACCCTGATCGTGACCGCGCGCACCAAGGGCAACCGCACCGACAAGTCGGGCATCGGCGTGTTCCTGGTGCCGGCTGATGCCAAGGGCGTCACCCGCAAGGGCTATCCGACCCAGGACGGCCTGCACGCCGCCGACATCACCTTCACCGGTGTCGAGGTCGGGGCCGACGCCGCAATCGGCGATCCCGAGAACGGCCTGCCGCTGGTCGAGCGCGTGGTGGACGAAGCCCGCACCGCGATGTGCGCGGAAGCGGTCGGCGCGATGGATGAATCGCTGAAGTCCACGGTTGAATATCTCAAAACCCGAAAGCAGTTCGGCGTGCCGATCGGCAGCTTCCAGACCCTGCAGCACCGCGCCGCCGACATGTTCGTGGCGCTCGAGCAGGCCCGCAGCATGTCGATGTTCGCGACCATGGCGGCCGATTTTGACAGCGCGAAAGAGCGAGCCACTGCCGTGGCCGCGGCCAAGGTGCAGATCGGCAAGTCCGCCAAATTCATCGGCCAGCAGTCGATCCAGCTTCATGGCGGCGTCGGCATGACCCAGGAATACAAGATCGGCCACTACTTCAAGCGGCTGACCATGATCGAAAACACCTTTGGCGACACCGACTACCACCTCCGCCGCGTCACCGACGCGGGCGGATTGGTGTAGCACCCACCGTCATTCCGGGGCATCGCGCAGCGATGGACCCGGAATCCATCTCACAGCTTGCAAAGCGGCCTGCTGGATTCCGGGCTCGCGACTTCGTCGCGCCCCGGAATGACGGGCGAAAGCCAGGGAGCCAACAACAATGAAAAACACCCCGTTCGATCTCACCGGAAAAGTCGCCGTCATCACGGGCTCGAGCCGCGGCATCGGCCGTGCCTCCGCCGAACTGCTGGCCAAGCTCGGCGCAAAGGTCGTGATCTCCAGCCGCAAGGCCGATGCCTGTCACGAGGTGGCCGAAGGCATCCAGAAGGCCGGCGGCGATGCCCATGTCATTCCCTGCAACATCTCGCGCCGCGAGGAAGTCGAGGGCCTGATCACGGGCACCACGAAACATTATGGCAAGGTCGACATCCTGGTCTGCAACGCCGCGGTGAACCCCTATTACGGCCCGCTGCTCGACATCAAGGACGAGGCGTTCGACAAGATCATGAATTCCAACGTCAAGAGCAACATCTGGCTCTGCGCACTGGCGATCCCGCAGATGGCCGAGCGCGGCAACGGCTCGGTCGTCATCATCTCCTCGATCGGCGGCTTGCGCGGTTCCACCGTGATTGGCGCCTACGGCATTTCGAAAGCGGCGGATTTTGCGCTGTGCCGCAGCCTCGCCGGCGAATGGGGCCCGAAGGGCGTCCGCGTCAATTGCGTGGCGCCGGGCCTGGTGAAAACAGATTTCGCCCGCGCGCTGTGGGAAGACCCTGACAACCTCAAGCGCCGCACCTCAGGCTCCCCGCTCCGCCGCATCGGCGAACCCGAGGAAATCGCCGGCGCGGTGGCGTATCTAGGATCCGACGCCTCCACCTTCATGACCGGCCAGACCATCGTGGTCGACGGCGGCGTCACGACCGCGGCGACGTGACCTGCCGTCCCTGCGAAGGCAGGGACCCATACCGCGTTGTGCTCTCGTTGAAGCAGGATGGCAGACGATCTTCGCCAAATGAAAGGCGGTGGCTATGAGCCCCTGCTTTCGCAGGGGCGGCGGCGGAGTTGGCAGGGACGACAGCAGGATATTGACCTCCGCCTCCCAATCGGATTGCCTCGCCGTAACCAAAACCTCCCGGGGAAGCAACGTCATGTCCTTCGTTCTGGCCATCGATCAGGGCACCACATCCTCGCGCGCGATCGTGTTCCGCAGCGACATCTCCATCGCCGCCACCGCACAGCAGGAATTTCCGCAGCATTTCCCGGCCTCCGGCTGGGTCGAGCACGAGCCCGAGGACATCTGGACCTCGACGATTGCGGTCTGCCGCGCCGCGCTGGAAAAGGCCGGCCTGCAGGCCAAAGACATCGCCGCGATCGGCATCACCAACCAGCGCGAAACCACCGTGGTGTGGGACCGCGCCACCGGCCAGGCGGTGCACCGTGCCATCGTCTGGCAGGACCGCCGCACCGCTGATATCTGCGCCAGGCTCAAGAGCGAAGGCCACGAGCCGAACATTTCGGCAAAGACCGGCCTGATCATCGACCCCTATTTCTCCGGAACAAAAGTCGCATGGATCCTCGACCACGTCCCGGGCGCGCGAGACCGCGCCGGCCGTGGCGAACTGATGTTCGGTACCGTGGATTGCTACCTGCTGTGGCGGCTGACCGGCGGCAAGGTGCACGCAACCGATGCCACCAACGCCTCGCGCACGCTGCTGTTCAACATTCACACCGGCGAATGGGACGACGATCTCTTAAAACTGCTGCGCGTGCCGCGCTCGATGCTCCCCGAGGTGAAGGACTCTTCTGCCAAATTCGGCGACAGCGACGAAAGCCTGTTCGGCGGCCCGATCGCGATCTCCGGCATCGCCGGCGACCAGCAGGCCGCTACCATCGGCCAGGCCTGCTTCACGCCCGGCATGATCAAATCGACCTACGGCACAGGCTGTTTTGCCCTGCTCAACACCGGCACCACACCGGTCGCGTCGAACAACAAGCTGCTCACGACGATCGCCTATCAATTGAACGGCAAGCGCACCTACGCGCTGGAAGGCTCGATCTTCGTCGCAGGTTCCGCCGTGCAATGGCTGCGCGACGGCCTCGGCATCATCAAGCAGGCCTCAGAGACCGGCCCGCTCGCCGACAAATCCGATTCCATGCAGAGCGTGTATCTCGTGCCTGCCTTCGTCGGGCTCGGCGCGCCCTACTGGAATCCACGCGTGCGCGGCGCGCTGTTCGGCCTCACCCGCAACACCGGGCCGGCCGAACTCGCGCATGCCGCGCTGGAAAGCGTCTGCTACCAGACCTTTGATCTCTGGGCCGCTATGCGCGCCGACTGGCCGGACGCAACGGCCGCCAACATCGTGCTCCGCGTCGACGGCGGCATGACCGCGTCCGACTGGACCATGCAGCGCCTCGCCGACCTGCTGGATGCGCCGGTCGATCGCCCGATGATCCAGGAAACCACCGCGCTCGGCGCGGCCTATCTCGCCGGGCTGCAAGCCGGGGTCTATCCCGAGCCTGCAAAGTTCGCCGACAACTGGCGGCTGGAACACCGCTTCAAGCCGGCGATGAGCGCGGCGACGCGCGAGCGCAAGCTCGCCGGCTGGGCGCGGGCGGTGAAGGGCGTGCTGGCGAGCGACGAAGGGGAATAGCGAATGATTCTGCCCGACGGATACTCGGACGTTCCGAACGGAAAGATCGCCGCCGTCACGACGCACCTGGA
Organism: uncultured Bradyrhizobium sp.; assembly: GCA_902826195.1. Classification (GTDB taxonomy): domain Bacteria; phylum Pseudomonadota; class Alphaproteobacteria; order Rhizobiales; family Xanthobacteraceae; genus Bradyrhizobium. The sequence goes on from CADEDX010000566.1 coordinate 4,553, forward strand.
AATGACCGCGCGCCCGGCGCCGCGTCTGGAT
>CADEDX010000567.1 GCA_902826195.1 uncultured Bradyrhizobium sp.
CGGCGGTGTGGGAAGCGACGCTCGGCAATCCCAAAGGGTCGGCGCCGATCCCGCTCGACAATCCGGCAGTGTTTTCTATCACCCTTGCATTCGCTGGTATTTGGCTTTTCTCGGTTTTGGACCGCAGTGCGCGGGCCAAGGCCGACCGTAGCGGGTTCGACGCACAATATGTGCGGAGCCAGACCGGCATCGGCGCTGCCGGCGCCGTTACACACTGAAGCCAGCTCCTAGCAGGGACCGGCCGTGCCTGGGACACCAGGCGCACACCCCTCGGCTACCTGAGCTGGAACAGCAATAAAAACGGGCTTTGCCCCGACAACGGAGGGAGCGGGACATGTCGGAAATACTCTACAAGGTTCCCGAGGGCTGGCCTGCGCGGGCACATGCCGACGATGCCAGGTATCGAGACATGTACGCCTGCTCGGTGCGCGATCCGGAAGGCTTCTGGGGCGAGCACGGCAAGCGCATCGACTGGATCAAGCCCTATACGTGGGTGAAACGCACATCGTTCGCGCCCGGCAATGTATCGATCGAATGGTTCGGCGACGGCACCACCAATGTCTCGCTCAACTGCATCGATCGCCACCTAGCCAAGCGCGCCGACCAGGTCGCCATCATTTGGGAAGGTGACGAACCCACGGAGTCCAAAAGCATCACCTATCGGCAGCTGCACGATGAAGTGTGCCGCTTCGCCAACGTGTTGAAGGCACACGGCGTCAAGAAGGGCGATACGGTCACGATCTATCTGCCAATGATTCCCGAGGCCGCCTACGCAATGCTCGCCTGTGCCCGGATCGGCGCGGTGCACTCCATCGTCTTTGGCGGCTTCTCGCCGGAGGCGCTGGCCGGCCGCATCGAGGGTGGCAACTCCAGGATCCTGATCACGGCGGACGAGGGCCTGCGCGCCGGCAAGAAGGTGCCGCTCAAACTCAACGCCGACGAGGCCGCCAACAAGGTTCCAGGTACCGTCGCGGCGATGATCGTCGTCAGGCGTACCGGCGGGCAAGTGAACATGATTTCCGGGCGCGACTTCTGGTATCATGAGGAAGCGGCCAAGGTGACAGCCGAATGCAAGGCCCAGGAGATGAAGGCCGAGGACCCGTTGTTCATCCTCTACACGTCGGGCTCGACCGGCAAGCCTAAGGGCGTATTGCACTCCACCGGCGGCTATCTGGTTTTTGCTTCGATGACACATCAGTACGTCTTCGACTATCACGATGGCGATATCTACTGGTGCACGGCAGATGTCGGCTGGGTGACCGGGCATAGCTACATCGTCTATGGGCCGCTCGCCAATGGCGCGACGACCTTGATGTTCGAAGGCGTGCCAACCTATCCCTCGATCTCGCGCTTCTGGGATGTCGTGGATAAGCACAAAGTCAATATCTTCTATACCGCACCGACTGCCATCCGCTCGCTGATGGCGGCGGGCGACGAGCCGGTGAAGAGAACCAGCCGCAAGACGCTAAAACTGCTCGGCTCGGTCGGCGAACCGATAAATCCGGAGGCTTGGGAATGGTATCATCGCGTCGTCGGCGACGCACGGTGCCCGATCGTCGATACGTGGTGGCAGACCGAAACCGGCGGCATTCTGATTACGCCCCTGCCTGGCGCGACGGACTTGAAGCCTGGCTCGGCTGGACGCCCCTTCTTCGGGTTGCAGCCGGAGATCGTCGATTCCGACGGTCATGTGCTCGAAGGCGCCTGCGAAGGTAACTTGGTTATCGCCGATTCGTGGCCCGGCCAGATGCGTACGGTCTATGGCGACCACAAGCGTTTCGAAGAAACCTATTTCTCGACCTACCCCAACAAATACTTCACCGGCGACGGCTGCCGGCGCGACAGCGACGGCTATTACTGGATCACCGGCCGGGTTGACGACGTTATCAACGTCTCGGGGCATCGCATGGGTACGGCCGAGGTCGAGAGCGCGCTCGTCGCACACGAAGGCGTTTCGGAGGCCGCCGTCGTTGGCTATCCCCACGACATAAAGGGCCAGGGCATTTACGCCTACGTGACCCTGATGGCTGGGAAAGCGCCGTCGGACGCAATGCGCAAGGAACTGGTTGCCCACGTCCGCAAGGAGATCGGTCCGATCGCGTCGCCGGACATCATTCAGTTCGCGCCCGGCCTGCCGAAGACTCGATCGGGGAAGATCATGCGCCGCATCCTGCGCAAGATCGCCGAAAGCGAGTTCGGCAGCCTCGGCGACACCTCCACTCTCGCGGATCCAAGCGTGGTCGACGATCTAATCGAGAAGCGCAAGGCCAATTCGTAGGCGGGCCGGAGCTGCGCGGCCATCGCCACGGATGGGGATGGTCGTTTTGGCGGCGGCGATAGCCGACCCGCCTGGATCGTTTTCAGCCGACCGCCATTTTATTCACGGCTCGCCGGTATTTGGCGGGGAAGTCAATGCCCAACGCCTTCGATGCCACTAACCCGCCTTTCGACCGCCTGACATCGCAGGAGCTCGCAACCCTGCGTGCGGCACTGGATATCGCCTACTTTCGTCCGGGCGAAACCATCATCGCTCAGAATGCGCCCGCCAGCGCACTGTTCGTGGTCATCAAGGGCACGGTTGAAGAGCGCGACGGCAGCGATCTGCTGGCGCTGATTGGCCCCAAGGACAGTTTCGACAGCCGCGCCCTCCTCCACGGCAAAAGTGGCCACGCATTCGTGGCACGTGAGGAAACGCTATGCTACACTTGCTCCAAGGGCGTGACCCTTGGCTTGATCCAGAGCAATCCGCGGTTTGCCTCGTTCTTCTACCGTGAGATTTCTCATAAGCTGGATGAGCTTGTCCGCGACGAAGAAGAGCGGCGCTACGGCTCGTTGATGCGCGCGCGGGTCTCCGAGCTGTTTTTGCATCGCCCGGTCTTCATCGACGCCAGCGATACCATCCAAGCCGCCGGCCACTTGATGCGTGAGATCGACAGCAACGCCCTGTTCGTTCGCGACGGGGACCGCATCGGTATCATCACCGGCATGAACCTCTCCAAAGCCGTTGTGCTCCGACGCCAGCCGATCGAAACGCCGGTGCGCGAGTTCGCGCATTTCGACGTCGTGACATTGCGGCCGGACGATTTCGTATCAACGGCGCTTCTGCTGATGACCAAACACAACAAGCGTCGCGTCGCGGTGCATGATGGCAAAAGCTATGTCGGCATCCTTGAGGATATCGACCTGCTGGGGTTCCTGGCGGGCAGCGCCCAGGTCGTCGCAGGTCGCATCGATCGCGCATCGAGCCGGGAGGACTTGGCCATTGCCGCGCGAGAAACCGCGGCACAGGTCCGCACCCTGCGCCGCCAGGGCGTCAAGGTCGAGATCGTTGGCGAAGTCATCTCCGACCTCAATGGTCGCCTATTCTCCCGATTGTTCGAAATCGTCGCACCCGCCGAAATTCGGACCAGCGGCTGCCTCATCGTCATGGGCAGCGAAGGTCGCGGTGAGCAGGCCGTACGCACTGATCAGGACAACGGATTGGTCCTGGCCGGCCCCGTTGACAAGACGGCACTGGATACGTTCCGGTCCGATTTCTCTGGTGCGCTAGGAGATTTCGGCTTTCCACCCTGCCCCGGCAACGTGATGGTGCGCAATCCGGTCTGGTCAAAGCCGCTCTCCGACTATCTAAAGGATTTCCGCCACTGGGTCGCTTTACCAGACGAAACCGCGCACATGAACGTGGCGATCTTCTACGACGCCCGCGCCGTTGCCGGCGACGCGCAGTTGCTGGCGACAGCCAAGACAGCATTGATCGATATGATCCGTGGCGAGCAAGTCTACCTGGCTCATTTCGCGCGTGCCGTGGACGCCTTTGCAACACCGATCGGATTATTCAACAATCTGGTAACGTCCGAGGGCAACGGCGACGCGTTGGACCTCAAGAAAGGTGGCATCTTTCCGATCGTTCACGGCATTCGTAGCCTCGCGCTTGAGCATGGCTTATTGGAAACGGCGACAGACAAGCGTATCGCGCAGCTGAGCGACATTGGTGTCCTGCAGGCGGGCTTCGCCCGCGAGCTGGGCCAGACGTTTCGCTTCCTACTGACGCTCAGACTCGACGGGCAACTGGCTGCGTCGGCCGGCAGATCGGGCACCCTAGTACGACCGTCATCCCTTTCCAGTATGGAACGCGATCTGCTTCGTGACGCGTTTCAGGTGGTCAAGCAGTTCCGCGGGCTCATTCGCCACCACTTCAATCTGGGCATGTTTTGACGTGATCCCCCGCGCAATCAAACGACTTTTCCATCAAGCCTCGATCGGCGATCAGTCGTACCGATTTCTGTTCCAGCCAGGTCCTGTTGACGAGGTTGTCGCAATCGATTGCGAGACAACCGGCCTCAATGTGCGGACCGACGACATCATCAGCATTGCCGCGATCAAGATCCGAGGCAACCGGATCCTGACCAGTGAGCGTTTCGAAGCGACTGTTCGCCCCGATGCCGACATGCGAGCCGAGGGAATCAAGGTTCATCGCCTTCGTCAAACCGACGTTGTAAAGAGCCCGTTTATCAGGAAGGTGCTGCCCAGTTTGCTTCATTTCGTCGGTGGGCGTCCACTGGTCGGATATTACGTCGAT
>CADEDX010000568.1 GCA_902826195.1 uncultured Bradyrhizobium sp.
GCGGCAGCCTCCGGGTGATAGGCGATACCGAGTCCCAGCACGGCGGCGTTGCCGAGCCAGAAGGTCAGCCCGGCGAGGAAGCAGATTTTTGCGACGTCGATCGCGTTCAGTCCCCACGCCGAATAGATCCGGTAGCGCACCGCGCCGCCGTTGAAGACGCTAGCGCCGACATTGTGCCCGATCGAGTAGGAGGTGAAGGCGGCAAGCGCGTTGACGCGGTAGGGAACGTGGGTCTGGCCGATCGCGCGGACCGCGAACCAGTCATAGAAGGTCAGGGTGAAATAACCCGCCGCCACGAACAGCGCCGCCAGCGCGACTTGGCGCGGCTCGGTACCCTTGATGGCGTCGATCACTTCATCGGTGTCGATGCCGCGGAGCATGTGATAGAGAACGTAGCACGCAACGGCGATGACCGCGATGCTGACCAAGACCCCGAGTTTGTGCAGGACCTGCTTCTGGCGCAGAAACGATACCGCCCTGCGTATGGCTTCCAGCATCGACACCTCGAATTGCGCTTACGCGACAACGGCTATGGCGTGAACCCCGCCGGCACTACGCTGCTCCCTAGCCCCTCTGGTAGCGCGTTTTAAGCCGGAGTGGAATTCGCCTGACGAGAATAAAACACGCTTCTTCAACATATTAGGCGCGGCGGACGACGGTAGAAGTACGGTTTTGCTGCATTCCCGCGATTGCACAGCTGTTCCGGACCATAGTCCGTGCCGGTCAACAACCCGTGACAATAACCGCGGAGAAGCCGACCGGTTCATGGCGCGGTCAGGCCGGCGGCGTGCTGCGCGCAACGACCCAGTGGCGCAGGCAGGACCCGACGACGCAGCCAAAGAGATAAAGCGCGAACAGGATCAGCCCGAGGTCGAGCCAGTAGCCGAAGCGACCAGGGACCACGCGGGCCAATGCGGCCCCGATCAGCGCCGCGACCAGGACGGAAAGCGCCCAGCGCAGCTTGCCCGTCACGCCCTCGCCATGCTGCACCACGGATATCCAGCCCATCGCGAAGCCGAGCAGCACCGACGCCAGCAACCAGCCCCAGTAGAATGTGGTCAGATAGGCCATGCTCACTTCACCACGAAATCGATGCGGCGGTTCTGCGCCTTGCCCTGGTCGGTATCGTTGCCCGCGATCGGCTGCGTCGCACCGTAGCCGGCCGCGCTGAACCGGTCGGCCGGTAGTCCCGCCTTGACCAGATAGTCGGCGACGGCCTGGGCGCGCCTCTCGGACAGGGCCTGGTTGGCAGCGTCGTCGCCGTCGCTGTCGGTATGGCCGGCGATCTCGATATTGGCGGTCGGACAGCGCAACGCGGTTTCGATCAGGCGGTCGAGCAGGCCGGCGGAGTCGGCGACAATGTCAGACTTGCCGGATTCAAAGCGAATCCGCGCCTTACCCAGCAGTTCGGCGAATAATTGCTGGCAGACGGTGGCGTCCACCGGCGCTGCGGCCGGCTTGATCGAGATTTCGGGCTTGAACTGCCAGCCTTGCGGAAAATCCTTGCCGAGGCCGGCGCGGATCTGCCCGGCGGCGCCTTCATAAAGCGCGTCGCCCGAAAGCTTGACCTCGCGATCGGAGACGACCAGCGTGCCGGTCGACAGCCGCGACAGCGCGCCGAGCGCCGAAACCGCCGCATTGGCAAAGCCCGCCGGCGCGCCGATGCTTTCCTTAAGGTTGTCGACGACCTTTTCGCTGAAGAATTTGCGTCCGGCCGCCGCCACCAGCGCGGCGTGGACATTGTTGTCAGGCGCGTTGCCGGTCAGCGTCAGCGTCATCGCCACCGGGTCCTTGTAGGCCTGGAAGATGTAAGGCGGCGCCTTGACCTCGTTTGCCGCGACTGAAAAGCCCTCCGGCAGGTTTTTCAGCGCCGCGGCGATGGCTTCGCGGCCGCCGAGTTCGCGCGCCATGCCGGACAGGCTGACCTGGCTATCCGACAGCGTGATCTTGCCATCCTTGAGCTTGCCGATTTGATCGAGCAGCAGCAGCGCGGCAGTGTCGAAACGCGGCGGCGCCCCGCGCGATAGTCCCATCCGGTCAACCACTTCGACGCCGCCGAGGTTGGTGCGCGCCGCCTCCATCAGGCGGGCCCTGATCGCCGGCAGCGGCGAACTGCCCGACAGCGTCACCCGAAGCACGTCGCGTTCGGCCGACCAGACAAACGGTTTTGCCTCGGGAACGAGCCTTGTTTCATCGTTGACCAGCCGCACGCCGGGCACGGCTTCCACCGCCGCCACCGCGCCTTGCCGGCCGTCTTCGGCGAAAGCATCCGCCGCAAGCGTCACGTCGCGACCGGCAACCGTGATCCGGCGTTTGTCGAGGATGGTGTCCTTGAGAGCCGCGGTAGAACGCTGCGCCAGGTCGGCTTCAAGCGGCTCGGTACTCGTCCAGGCCGCGATAGCCCAAAATATGACCAACGGAATGACACCCAGCCACCATTTGCCACTCCACCTGAAAAGTCCGCGCATTCGAGTTCCCGCCGGGGTCTGGAACGCAGAGAAAACAAACCCTTGCGGGGCTGTCAAACCCGAAATGCCGCACGGGCCGAAGGTCTCCAAAAAAGGCCCGGCTAACAGTTTCTTCAGCGGTCTCTCGCTATTTTCTCCCGGCAAATAACCGGGCAAACCCGCATTTCGATGAAACTGCTTCGCAAGACCGTCATCCGCGCCGGACTGGAAGCGCTGTACTTCTCCGGTGCGCATTACCTGCTGCGACCTATCTTCGCAGGCGTCGGCGTCATTTTCATGCTGCATCACGTCCGCCCCAGCCGCGACGACGCCTTCCAGCCCAATCATCATCTCGAAGTCGAGCCGGAATTCTTGCGGGCGATGCTGGCGCATCTTCGCAGCCTCGACGTCGACATCGTCGCCATGGACGAGGTGCACCAGCGGCTGCAGGCGCGCGATTTCGCGCGGCGCTTCGCCTGCTTCACCCTCGACGACGGCTATCGCGACAATCGCGATTTTGCGCTGCCGGTGATGCGCGAGTTTGACGCCGCTCTCACCGTTTACGTCGCAAGCGATTTCGCCGAAGGCACCGGGCGCTTGTGGTGGGTGGCGCTGGAGCGGGTGATCGCCAGCGCCTCGGCAATCGAAGTGCCGATCTCAGGCGTCATGGCCCGCCTCGACGCCGCGACCCCCGCGGCGAAGCTGGCCGCCTTCGATCGCGTCTGCAACTGGCTGCGCGCGCTGCCGACCGACCACGACATGCAGCGTGAAGTCTCCGCGCTATGCACGCGACATGACGTGGACGAAGAAGCAATCGCCCGCGAACTTTGCCTGTCGTGGGACGAATTGAAGGCGTTCGCGGCCGACCCGCTGGTGACGATCGGCGCACATACGATCACGCATAGCAACCTTGCGCGGCAAAGCGAGGAAACCGCTTCGTTCGAACTGGTCACGAGCCGCGCGCGGATCGAAGCCGCATTGCAGCGGCCGGTGCTCCATCTCGCCTACCCCTACGGCGACCGCATCGCGGCCGGCTCGCGCGAATTCCGCCTGGCACAGACCGCTGGCTTCAAGACCGCCGTGACGACGCGGCCCGGCATGATCTTTCCGGAAAGCGCCGGGCACCTCACCGCGTTGCAGCGGGTTTCGCTCAACGGCAATTATCAGGACACCCGCATCCTCCCGGTGCTGACATCAGGCGCGGCTACTGCGATGTGGAACGGCTTTCGCCGTATCGACGCAGCGTAGCTCTTACTTCCCTTCTCCCCTTGTGGGAGAAGGTGGATCGACGGTGCGAAGCGACGGCGAGACGGTGGAGCGGCCTGTCTCCGCAAGTTTACTCGCTGAGAGAACCGCTCATCCGGCGCTTCGCGCCACCTTCTCCCACAAGGGGAGAAGGAAGATTCGCAGCTTCCTTGACTCACCGCCCTCCTCCGCCCAAAACCTTCGGCAAGACAATGGAGAAACGCATGTTCAAGGATCTGTTTTCGCTTAACGGGCGCATTGCACTGGTGACGGGCGGCTCGCGCGGCATCGGCAAGATGATCGCCGCCGGTTTCCTCGCGCAGGGCGCGGCAAAGGTCTATATCACGGCGCGCAAGGCAGGTCCCTGCGAGGCCACCGCGAAAGAACTCACAGCTGCCTATGACGGCGAATGCATCGCATTGCCGATCGACATTTCCACCGTCGAAGGCTGCAACAAGCTCGCCGGAGAGTTCATCAAGCTGGAGCCGAAGCTCGACATCCTCGTCAACAATGCCGGCGCGGCGTGGGGCGCCGAGTTCGACGAATTTCCGGAAAACGGCTGGGACAAGGTCATGGACCTCAACGTCAAGTCGCTGTTCTTCCTGACCAAGGCGCTGGCAACGCCGCTGCGCGCGGCGGCCTCGCATGAGCGCCCCGCCAAGGTGATCAACATCGCCTCGATCGACGGCATCTTCGTCAACCCGGGCGAGACCTATTCCTACGGCGCGAGCAAGGCGGCCGTGATCCATCTGACGCGGCGTATGGCGACGAAGCTGATCAAGGACAATATCAACGTCACGGCGATCGCGCCGGGTGCGTTCGCGTCCGACATGAACCGCGCCGCGCGCGACCAGTCGGACGAACTCGCCAAGCGCAT
>CADEDX010000569.1 GCA_902826195.1 uncultured Bradyrhizobium sp.
ATGGTCGGCGTTTGGGTCAGCCTGCTGCGGATCCCGCACTACCTGTTCATTCCGCTGCTGCTGGCGCTGTCGGTGATCGGCACCTACAGCGTCCGCAACTCCATCTTCGATATCTGGGTGCTGCTCGGCGCCGGCGTGCTCGGCTATTTCTTCAACAAGATGAAGTTCCAGCTCGCGCCGCTGGTGGTCGGCCTCATCCTCGGGCCGAACATCGAAAAACATTCTCGCGAGGCGCTGTTCTTGAGCCAGGGCGATCCCTGGATCTATGTCGAGAGCCCGATCGCGGTCGCGATCTGGCTACTGGTCGCCGCAATCCTGATCGCGGGGTTCATTGCCCGGCGGCGCGCGGCGTTCGCGGAGGCGATAGCGCAGGAGAGCAGTTTGTGAGGCCCCTGATTCGTCATGGCCGGGCTTGTCCCGGCCATCCACGTCTTTCCTTGCCGAGATCCTTTAGGACGTGGATGCCCGGGACAAGCCCAGGCATGACGGCATTCGAGGATCGATCGTACACATCAAGCCAGCAGGCGCAGATGCGATAGCCTACGCTCCTACGGCAGCACCTCGCGGCGCTCGTTGAGCAGCGCGTCGGTCTCGGCGCGCTTGTCATCCAGCAGCCCGGCCTGGGCGGCCTCGATCACGTTGTAGAGTTCGTGGGCGTCGCTGAGGCGCGTGACCGTCACGTAATCGGCGCCGGCCTCGTAGAGGTCGCCGACATCAGCCAGGATCTCCGCGGTCGCGACGATTTTTGCGGTCGGGTTCAGCGAGCGGACGTGGCGGACCAGCTTTTCGTTGTCGGCGCCCTTCAGCAGCGAATCCGGGATGCTGAGGATGATCAGTTCGGACTTGCCGACGCCGGCATGAACCAGCGTGTCGACATTGCTGATGTCGCCATAGACCACGTGCATACCGCGGTCGGTCAGGGTGCGGAACACCAGCGGGTTGAAATCGATCACGGTGATCTGCTCGAGCACGGCCGGATTGCGCCGCTCGATCTCGCTCAACAGCGCGCTGGCGGCGCGGAAGAAGCCGAGAATGACGATGCGACGCGCTTCGCCGTGGCCGCCGCCATGGTCAGCCTCGGCGCCTTGGGTCTGGTCGAGGTCGCGCAGGCCGATGCGCTTCAACGGGCCGATCAGGGCGCGTGTGACCTGGTCGCTGCGGCCCATGACAAAGGTGCTCAGCACCGCCAGCACCACGAAGGCGAATGACGCAGCGCTCGAGGTCTCGGTCCCGATGTGACCCGCTGATACGCCGGTCTGGATCACGACCAGCGAGAATTCCGAAATCTGCGCCAGATTGATCGCGGGCAACAGACTGGCGCGCAGGCCCTGCTTCATCAGATAGAGCGGCGTGAACGTGGTCAGCACGCGGCTGACGACCGTAAAGGCTGCGATCATCAGCGCCAGCCCGATCACGGATGCGCCGGGGATCGGGATCGTCATGCCGAGCGAGACGAAGAACAGCGTGATGAAGAAGTCGCGCAGCGTCGTCACCTTGGCGGTGACGTCGAGCGCGTAAGGGAAGGTCGACAGCGACACGCCCGCCACCAGCGAGCCCATCTCGCGCGACAGATGCAGCCGCTCGGCAATCTCGCCGATCAGAAAGCACCAGGCCAGCGCGCCGAGCAGAATCAGTTCCGGCCGGCGCGCGATCTGGTGGAACAGCCAGGGCAGCACGTAGCGGCTCAGGATGAGCGCGGTCGCCACCAGCGCGCCGACCCGCGCGATCGACAACAGGATGACGCTGACCTGCAGATTATCGAGGCTCGGCTGCACCGCCAGGAACAGGATCGCAAAAATGTCCTGCAGCACCAGCACACCGAGCGTGATGCGGCCCGGCAGCGTGTCGAGCTCGCGCTTCTCGTACAGCACCTTGACAATGATCACCGTGCTCGACAGCGCGCAGGCGATGCAGAGATACAGGGCATCGAACTTTCCGCCCCCCATCGACAGCCCGATGGCGATGAAGAACAGCAGCCCGAGCACGACGCCGCCGATCAATTGCCCGCCCGCGGCAAACAGGATCACCTTGCCGGCGCGCACGATCTTCTTCAGATCGATCTCCAGCCCGATCATGAACAGCATGAAGATCAGGCCGAGTTCGGAGATGACGTTAATCGAGTCCTGGGACTTGACCCAGCCCATGCCGAATGGACCAATCAAGAACCCGGCGATAAGGTAGGCCAGGATCAGCGGCTGCCGGGAGAAATGCGCCAGCAGGCCGAGCACCCAGGCGAACAGGATACAGAGAGTGATATCGCGAATAAGTTCGTGCATAGGTCCGTTTCTGCCCCTGCCCCAACCTAGAGGTCCGGGCTCGGGGGTCAAACAAGCAATGTGTCACAGCCGCGGATTGGGGGCTTTTGTAGCGATTCTGGCCGTGCTGTCGATCCTCTCCAGCCCCGCCGCCCGCGCCCAGAGCGGCGCCGTCGAACAGAATTTCGCCGCCTCCCTGACCGCGATGCCGACGGAAAACCTCGCGGTGTCGGGCGCGTTCTATGTGCCGGTCTATTCCAGCGTCTCGATGAGCCAGGGCAAGCTGCGGGCGGATTTTTCGGCGACGCTGAGCGTCCACAACGCGTCCGAAACCCGGCCTCTGGTCCTGAAGCGGATCGCCTATTTCGACACATCGGGCAAGATGGTGGAAAGCTACCTCAATTCGCCGGTGGCGCTAAAGCCGTTTGCAACGATCGAAGTCTTCATTCCCGCCAGCGACGTGCGCGGCGGAACCGGGGCCAATTTCGTGGTCGACTGGGCGGCCACCGGCGATATCGCCGAGCCCGCCGTCGAGGCGCTGATGGTCGGCAGCGTCGGGCCCGGACATTATGCCTTCATCAGCCAAGGACGGCCGATCCGGATCGTCAGGAATTAGACTGCAACGACAGGAAGGCGAGATGCCTTCTCAACGAAAAACAAAACGGGAGTGAATGTTTATGTCCGCAACCCCCTTCGATTTTGGACCCCTGCTGCCTGCCGGATTGCCGGCGCCGGCCGCGCAGTGGACCGGGCTTGCCAAGTACAGCTTTGTCGGCGGCAACAACGATCCCGACCAGGTTCCGGTCGACGGCTTGATCGACGCGGTCAACGCCGTGCTCAAGCGCGAGGGCAGGACGCTGGCGACCTACGGGCTTGCCAGCGGGCCGCAGGGCTATCGTCCCTTACGCGAATTCCTCGCCACCAAGCTCAAGCGCGACGCCGGGATCACCTGCTCTGCCGACGACATCATGATCGTCTCAGGCTCGCTGCAGGCGCTCGACCTGATCAACCAGACGCTGCTGGCGCGCGGCGACACCGTGCTGGTCGAGCAGGAGACCTACCAGGGCGCGCTGAACCGGCTGACCCGGCTCGGCGTCAAGGCGGTCGGCATTCCCCTCGATGACGACGGCATGCGGATGGACGCGCTGGCGGCCGCTCTCGCCGAGCACAAGAGCCGCGGCATCACGCCGAAATACATCTACACCATTCCGACCGTGCAGAACCCGACCGGGTCGATCATGCCCGAGACGCGGCGCGCGGAGATGCTGAAGCTGTCGAAAGAGTACGGCGTGCCAATCTTCGAGGACGATTGCTATGCCGACCTGATCTGGAAAGGCGAGCGCCCGCCCGCGATCTACGCCATGAGTCCGCATGGCGGCGTCATTCACATCGGCTCGTTCTCGAAATCGATCGCCCCGGCGCTGCGCGTCGGCTTCATCGTCGCGCCCTGGGAGATGATGTCGCGGATGCTGGCGCTGAAGACCGACGCGGGCAGCGGCGCGCTGGAGCAGATGGTGCTGGCGGAATATTGCGCGCCGCATTTTGCCACCCATGTGCCGAAGCTGATGCGCGGCCTGCGCGCCAAGCTCGACACACTGATGGAGGCGCTCAACGAGCAGTTCGGCACCGCGGCCGAGTTCGAGGATCCGAAGGGCGGCATCTTCCTGTGGGTGAAGCTGCCCGACAATGTCGACACGCTAAAACTCTATCAGGCCGCGCTGGCCGCCGGCGTCGCGATCAATCCCGGACCGGAATGGTCGACCGACAAGGCCTATTCCGGCAGCCGGCTGCGGCTGTGTTTTGCCAGCCCCTCGCATGAGCAGATCCGCGAGGGCGTCGCCGTGCTGGCCGAAGTCTGCCGCAAGGAGTTCGGCGTGCCGGAGCGGATTGCGAACGTGGAGAAAAAGGCCAAAAGCTAGCGGATTTCAGCTCACCCGCCGACGTGAAACTCGACATTGACCTGGCCGCTGCCGCTGGATGGGAAGTAATCGCAGAGCTGCTCGGCTTGGCCATCAAAGCTGTCCCAGCCAAGGGCTGCGAACAGCATGATGGTGTCGGCCATGCCGCCCTCGCCGTTGCATTTGACGGCGTAGTCCGGGAGCATGGCGATGAATTCACGGTAGCGGCGCTGCTGCCAGAGTTCGAGCACGCGCAGATCGACCTGGCGGTTGAATTCGCTGGCGATCGACGTCCATGCCTCCTATCCGAGCTGCTTGTTGGGCCATAGCCGATGCGACAGCGATCCGCTGGCGAGGATCGCCACCCGCTCCCCGGAACGCGCAATGGCGCGGCGCGTCGCCTCGCCCAGGAT
>CADEDX010000570.1 GCA_902826195.1 uncultured Bradyrhizobium sp.
GAGACCGGCGCCGCGCGATGACGCTGACGATCCGCCCTTATCTGCCTGCGGACCGCGCCGAGCTGCTCGAGCTCTGGCGGCGCTGCTTCGACACCTTTGCCGATGAACCAGCCGCGCAGCTCGATCGGGCGCTGGAGAGCAAGAGCACCGCGCTATTCGTCGCGCGTGAGGACGACAGCTTCGCCGGGACCGCGATGGCGGGCTCGGACGGCATTCGCGGCTGGCTGCACTACGTCGCGGTGGTGCCGGCACGGCGCAACCGCGGCATCGCGCGCGCCCTGATACGCCACGCCGAGACCTGGCTGGCGGCGCGCGGCGTGAGCAAGATCAAGCTTCAGGTGCGCGCAGACAATGCCGACGTGCTCGCGGTGTATCGGCATCTCGGCTACGCGGACGAGACTCATACGACCCTGGGCAAGCGCATCGCGGAGCCGGATGCGGCCGGGCTGGCGCCGACGCGCAGCGGCGAACCGGGCTGCATCGACGTCGTCGTCACTCATCTCGAGATGACGGCGGAACCGTCGCTGCCGGCGGCGAAGCCGCCGGCGCTCAAGATGGCGGTGCTGAAGGTCGAAGACATGTCGGTCGCCTACTACCGCTTTCTCTACGCCGAGATCGGTCGCGACTGGACCTGGTACGAGCGCCGCGCGATGAGCGATGCCGAACTCGGCGTGCATCTCCAGGAGAAGGGCGTCGAGGTCTATGTGCTGCATGTCGGCGGCCATCCCGCCGGCTATGTCGAGTTCGACCAGCGGAGCCTGCCGGCGGAGGTCGAGCTGCGCTATTTCGGCCTGTTGCCGCAGTTCATCGGACGCGGCCTGGGGCCGTGGCTGCTCGACTGGGCCATCCGGGAGGGCTGGCGCCATGCGCCGCGGCGCCTCTACGTGAACACCTGCACGCTCGACCATCCGCGCGCGCTGGCGATGTACCAGCGCGCCGGGTTCACGCCGTTCAAGCAGGAGACCAAGACGATCCGCGATCCCCGCCCCTTCGCCTGAGCGGGGTCGCGGCTTCGGCTCAGTGGCCGAGGATCTGGCTCAGGAAGGTCTTGAGACGGTCGGTCTTGGGATTGGCGAAGAAGGTCGCGGGCGGGCCCTGCTCGACGATCTCGCCCTTGTCCATGAACAGGATGCTGTCGGCAACCGTGCGCGCGAAGCCCATCTCGTGGGTCACGCAGATCATCGTCATGCCCTCGTTGGCGAGCTCGACCATCACGTCGAGCACTTCCTTGATCATCTCGGGATCGAGCGCCGAGGTCGGCTCGTCGAACAGCATCACCTTCGGGTTCATGGTCAGCGCGCGGGCGATGGCGACGCGCTGCTGCTGGCCGCCCGACATCTGGCCGGGATATTTGTTGGCCTGGTGCGGGATCTTGACCCGCTCCAGGAATTTCATCGCGGTCGCCTCGGCATCCTTTTTCGGGATGTTGCGCACCCAGATCGGCGCCAGCGTGCAGTTCTCCAGCACGGTCAAATGCGGGAACAGATTGAAACTCTGGAACACCATGCCGACCTCGCGGCGGACTTCATCCACCCGCCGCAGGTTCGGCCCGAGCTCAATGCCCTCGACGACGATCTGGCCTTCCTGAAACTCCTCCAGCGCGTTGATGCAGCGGATCAGCGTCGACTTGCCCGAGCCCGAGGGGCCGCAGATCACGATGCGCTCGCCCTTGGCGACTTCGAGGTTGATGTCGCGCAGCACGTGAAAATCGCCGTACCACTTGTTGAGCGCGCTGATGCCGACGATGGAGTTTGCGGTCATGGTCCTGTACTCAGTTGCGACGATGGGCGTTCAGCCGGTTCTCGACGAACAGCGAGTAACGCGACATGCCGAAGCAGAAGACGAAATAGATCATCCCGGTGAAGGCAAAGCCGGTGAACAGCGTGGTCGGCGTCGACCAGACCGGATCGGAGAAGGAGGCGCGCAGCTGTCCGAGCAGGTCGAACAGCGCGACGATCGAGACCAGCGAAGTGTCCTTGAACAGCGCGATGAAGCTGTTGACGAGACCGGGGATGACGTGGCGCAGCGCCTGCGGCATCACGATCAGCGCCGTGGTCTTGGTCCAGGACAGCCCGAGCGCGCTCGCCGCCTCGCCCTGCCCGCGCGGGATCGCCTGCAGGCCGCCGCGGATGACCTCGGCCTGGTAGGCGCCGGCGAACAGCGCAATGCCGATCAGGGCCCGCATCAGTCCGTCGATGGTAAAACCGGCCGGCACGAACAGCGGCAGCATGTAGGTGGCGAAGAACAGCACGGTGATCAGAGGCACGCCGCGCCAGAACTCGATGAAGGCGATGGAGAAAATCCGGATCAGCGGAATGGTCGAACGCCGGCCGAGCGCGAGCGCAATGCCGACCGGCATCGAGGCGACGATGCCGACCACCGACACCACCAGCGTCACCAGCAACCCGCCCCACAGCCGCGTATCCACCTCCGGCAGCCCGCCGCGGTCGAGGCCCATGATCGCGATGACGACGGCGATGCCGGCAAAAATCGCCAGGTTGACGGCGAGCGCGCGTAGTGCGCTGCTCAGCCAGAACACCAGCACCGATGCGATCGCGGCGGTCGTCGCGAGATCGGCCCACAGCGGATAACCGGAAAACTCAATGGACTCGCGCAGCATGGCCAGCGGCAGCACGATATAGGCGGCCCCTATGCTGATCAGCGTGAGCCCCTTGCCGATGTACCACCACAGCTTCCCGATGACCGCCGTCGTCTCACCCGACGCCATCAGCTTGTTGCCCGCCACCGCAATACTGTCGATGAAGCCCGTCAGAAGCCCGGTCGTCCAGCTCACGGCAAAGCCGCTCAGCCCGCCGCCGCGCAGCAGGAAGAAGGCCACCACGGGAAACGCCACGAAGAACAGGATGGCGTTCGGGCCCTTGGCCGGCAGCCGCGGAATCAACAGCGGCACCAGCAGGATCGCGGCGAGAAGGAAGGTCAAATTGACCCGCCAGCGCTCCGGCTCCGGGTAAAAGCCATAGATGAACTGCGCGAATTTGGCCTGGATGAACGGCCAGCACGCGCCGACGACATCGTTCGGATTCTTCGGCAGGCAGGCGGTGCGGTCCGTGCCGACCCAGACCGCGTCGATCAGCACGAATCTTATGGCTGGAACGACGATGAACCACAGCAGCAGCGCGCTGACGATGGTGATCAGGATGTTGGTCGGCGAATTGAACAGCCGCGTGCGCAGGAATCCGACGAAGCCGGTGGTCTTTATCGGCGCAGGCCGCTCGGCCACCAGATCCTTGCGGACGAAAGTGGACGGGATAGTGTCGCTCATCCGCCCATGCTCCGGCTGATCCGCCATCCATAGAAGCTCATGATCGCGCTGGTGACGAGCGAGATCAGGAGATAGACGCCCATGGTGATGCCGATGATTTCAATCGCCTGCCCGGTCTGGCTCAGCGTCGTCCCGGCGAACACGGATACCAGGTCTGGATAACCGATCGCCACCGCCAGCGAGGAGTTCTTGGTCAAGTTGAGATACTGGTTGGTCAGCGGCGGCAGGATCACGCGCATCGCCTGCGGGATCACGATCAGCCGCAGCACGGAGCCGCGCTGCAACCCGAGCGAGGAGCCGGCTTCCATCTGCCCCTTGTGCACCGAGACAATGCCGGCGCGTACGATCTCGGCGATGAAGGCTGCCGTATAGGTCGACAGCGCCAGCGTCAGCGCCACGAACTCCGGAATGACGCGCGAGCCTCCGGCGAAGTTGAAGCCCTTCAGCGCCGGTATTTCAAACTTGACAGGCGCGCCGGAAATGAGTGCCGCGAGCAGCGGAAGACCGATCACCAGGCCCAGCGCATACGGCCAGACCTTGATCACCTTGCCGTGGTCGAACAACTGCCGCCGGGAATAGCGCCACAGCCCAATAGAGAAGACGACGGCGATCAGCAGCGCGATTGCGAAAGGCTCGAAGCCGGGCTCGCCGATTGGCTTCGGGATCACCAGTCCGCGATTGCTTAGAAAGATGCTGTCGAAGATCGAAATGCTCTGCCTGGGATTGGGCAATGCGGCGAGCACCGCCAGATACCAGAACAGGATCTGGAACAGCAGCGGCAGGTTGCGGATCAGTTCGACGTAGCCGCCAGAGATGCGCGACAACAGCCAGTTCGGCGACAGCCGGCCGAGGGCGACGATGAACCCGATCAGGGTGGCGAAAAAGATGCCGATCACCGACACCAGCAGCGTGTTGAGCAGCCCGACCAGGAACACGCGCGTATAGGGATCGGAACCCGAATACGGAATCAGGCTCTGGCTGACGTCAAAGCCCGCATTGTTGGCGAGGAAGCCAAAGCCGGCGGTGATCCGCTGCGCCTGCAGATTGGCGCGGGCATTGGCGACGATCTCGTAGGAGATCCAGGCGAGGGCTGCGACGAACAGGAGCTGGAGCACAAAACCGCTCCAGCCTGCCCGGCCGCCCAGCGTCCGCTGCAGTTTGGAAATGAACTGCGACGGTGGTTTTCGGGGTTCGATGGCCATCGCCGCAGCCCCTCGCGCCGGCGCTTAGCGGATCGGCGGCGCGTACAGCACGCCTCCCTTGTTCCACAGGTCGGTCCGC
>CADEDX010000571.1 GCA_902826195.1 uncultured Bradyrhizobium sp.
GATGGCGCCAAGGTCGAGTTGTCGCCGGAGCGTTCGATCGAGGTGCAGCGGCTGCTCGGCTCCGATATCGCGATGCAGATGGACGAGTGCGTACGGCTGCCGGCTTCGGGCGACGACATCGAGCGCGCGATGCGGCTGTCGCTGCGCTGGGCGGAGCGCAGCAAGCGCGCGTTCGAGACCGCGCTCGACGGCTACATGCTGTTCGGCATCGTGCAGGGCGGCGACATTCCCGCGATGCGTCACGTCAGCGCGCGCGAACTGGTCGAGATCGGTTTCCACGGCTATGCGATCGGTGGGCTTGCGGTCGGAGAGCCGCAGGCGGTGATGCTGGCGATGATCGAAGAGACCGCGCCGTCGCTGCCCGTTGATCGTCCGCGCTATCTGATGGGCGTAGGCACGCCGCAGGATTTGCTGGAGGCGGTGGCGCGCGGCATCGACATGTTCGATTGCGTGATGCCGACGCGCAACGGGCGGCACGGTATGGCGTTCACGCGCTTCGGCCAGATCAATCTGCGCAACGCACGTCATGCCGACGATCCGCGGCCGCTCGACGCGGAGAGCGACTGGCCCTCGACGTGCAATATCTCGCGCGCCTATCTGCACCATCTGGTTCGTTCGGGCGAGACGCTGGGCGCGATGCTGTTGTCGGAGATCAACGTCGCGTACTACCAGCACCTGATGCGCGGCATTCGCGAAGCGATTACGGATGGAACATTCGAGACGTTCCAAACGAAAACGCGCGCCGAATGGGCGCGCAGGGATATTTCGCCGAGATAGATTTATTTCAGTTGCAGGCGAACCTCTTGACCGAATGCTTGGTCACGAAGCCGTAACCGCAGGTGTCGCAGGTCCAGAGATAACTGATCACGTTGTCGGTGAGGTAGGCCGAGGCTTCCGCCGCTACCATGGTATCCGCACAGACAGGGCAGGTCGGCAGATCACATCCTCGTGGATCGGGCCGAGACGTTAGGGTCGACTGGGCTCCAGCAATTGCTGACATCGTGACCTCCATTGCGATCCAAGCCGCACTCTCAGTTCGCGACTAAAGTATAGTCACAATCTTTGACGTAGTGGCAACACAAATGCGTTGCTTTGACGAAATTTAGCGACGCCTCATTTTGCGCTGCAGCGAATTCTTCGCTTATGAGATTCCGGCTTGCGCATCGCGCGGGCCGGCTCCTAAGTAAGGAGAACCACAAAATCCCCGTATGATTGTCACAGGAGCGTTCAGATGGATGCGTCGTCAACCGCGAGTGCAGTGCAGCGTCCGGGGCGAGGGCGGGTATTCGACTCCATCGTCGACGCGATCGGCAACACGCCGATCGTCCGCTTGCGCAAGCTGCCGGCAGCGCAAGGTGTCAGTGCAACCATCCTGGCCAAGCTCGAATATTTCAATCCCGCCGCAAGCGTGAAGGACCGCATTGGCGCCGCGATGATCATCGCGATGGAAAAGGCCGGCGTGATCAACGCCGACACCGTGCTGATCGAACCGACCTCAGGCAACACCGGCATCGCCCTGGCCTTTGTCGCGGCCTCGCGCGGTTACCGGCTGAAGCTGGTGATGCCGGAGTCGATGTCGATCGAGCGACGCAAGATGCTGGCCTTCCTCGGCGCCGAGATCGTTTTGACGCCGGCAGCCCAGGGCATGAAGGGTTCGATCGCAACCGCCGAGGAGTTGGTGCGTACGACGCCCAACGCGGTCATGCCGCAGCAGTTCAAGAACCTCGCCAATCCCGAAATTCACCGCCGCACCACGGCCGAGGAAATCTGGAACGATACCGGCGGCAACATCGATTACTTCGTCGCGGGTGTCGGCACCGGCGGCACCATCACCGGCGTCGGACAGGTACTCAAGCCGCGCAAGCCGTCCTTGCGGGTGGTCGCCGTGGAGCCGGAGGAAAGCCCGGTGCTGTCGGGCGGCCAGCACACCCCCCACAAGATTCAAGGCATCGGCGCCGGCTTCGTTCCGGACATCCTGGATCGTTCCGTGATCGACGAGATCGTCAAGGTCAGCGGGCCGACGGCGATCGAGACGTCGCGCGCGCTGGCGCGGATGGAAGGCATTCCCGGCGGAATCTCCTCCGGAGCCGCGATCGCAGCAGCGCTGCAGATCGGCAAGAGGCGAGAGAGCGCGGGCAAGACCATCCTCGCGATCGTGCCGTCGTTCTCGGAGCGCTATTTGTCAACCGCCCTGTTTGAAGGAATCTAGCGATGGCGGACCAGCCGCGACGGCCGAGAACCCTGAACGACGCGCGCTCCGAGGCCGAGGCGGCATTCAAGCGCACCACGACCAAGGTGGCAGAAGCGCCGCCGAAGCCGGCCCGGCTGCCCGGCGTGAGGGAGCTTGTGTCGCTGCGCATTGATCAAGATGTGCTGGAATATTTTCAGGAGGGCGGCCCCGGCTGGCAGGATCGCATCAACGAGGCGCTGCGCAAGTTGGCCGGCAAGTAGGCTCGACAGGCGCTCCGCATTCCCTGAAAGCGTGCAAACGTGAAAAGGCCCGGGGTGCCCGGGCCTGTTGTCTTGGATCACTACCGTCTCACCGCAGCATGCCGCCAACCACACCGCCGATGAAGCGGCCGGCGCCGGCCGGATCGGGGCCGGGGGCAGGGGCATACTGCCGCTGGGGCGGCGGAGCCTGATGTTGGACCTGCGGCTGCGCCTGCTGCTGGCTCGTGGTCCGGCGCTTGGGACGGTCCTCCTCGGTGCTCGCAGTCGGCGCCGTCGCCACGATCTCGGTCAGCAGCGCCTTATGCTGCAGCGCGTTGAGATAACCGCTCGCGGGATAGCCGCGGGCGGCCTGCCAGCGCGTGATCACGGCGCGGGTGCCCTGATCGAACTGTCCTGTGATCTTGGTGTCGAAGCCGAGCCCGGTAAGGCGGCGCTGCACGTCGCGACGCTTGTTCTTGTCGAGGCCTATCTGGTCTTCGGTGGTCTGGTTGGCCTCTTCCTTGAAGGTCGCTGGATCGATGCCTTTGGTCAGGTTGCGCGTGGCATCCGGCTTCGGCCCCGCTTCCAGGGACGCGATGCGCGACAACGCCAGCGAGCGGAACTGGCCATTGGGATAGGCGCTCAGATAGGCGTTAAGTTCCTCCGGCTTGTTGGATTCCTTGATCGAGCGCCAAAACTCCAGTTCGACGTCGCTGCCAGCGGCGGGCGTCTGCAAAGTGGCCGCCACGGCGCCGGGCGAGGGGGCGCCGTTCAGATAGACCGCGCCGATCAGGTTGGTGTGACCCCAAGGCAATTGTCCCTTGTTGGTCTCCTCGTTAACCTGGGCGCGGACCTTGGTCATCGCCTGCTGGATCTCCATGCCGGGCTGGGTGAGGTTGGCGAGCAGCGCGCGCGTAAACGGGCTGTTATTGCCTTCCTGGCCGTCGAGCGCGGTCTGGCCCGGGCCGGTCGCGAACGCGATCAGCGTGCCTTCGCCTGATTTCATTTCGGCAAGACCGGTCTGAACGTTGACACTGCGCGTCGCCGAGTTCGACTTGATCTTGGCCGCGAACGGGTTGTCGCGGCAGGCATCCAGGAACACCAGCTTGACCTTGGCGTCGCCCATCGTCTGTTCGAGCGTGAGGTCGATGTTGATCGCCGCCCCGAGCTTGACGTCCATTTCGGATTTGATGTCGGCGTCGACCGGCAGCAGATAATTGGTGCCCGAGATGGCGATGCCGTGGCCGGCATAGAAGAACAGCGCGACGTCGGCGCCTTGTGCCTTCTTGCCGAAGTCGAGCAGCCGCTCGGTCATCTTGTCGCGCGTGAGATTGGAGCCCTCGACCACTTCGAAGCCGACATTGCGCAGCGTAGCGGCCATCGCCTTCGCATCGACCGACGGGTTCGGCAGCGGGGCGACGTTCTTGTAGGCGCCGTTACCAACGACGAAGGCGACCCGCTTGTCGGCGCTGGCGGCGCCGGCGGTAAGGACCGTGCAGATCAAGGACAGAATGAGGGTTCGGAAGCGCATAGGAAATCCCCCTGCAGAATCGATAAAGGCTTTGGCTTTAACGCTGGCCGAACATTACAGAAAACAGCCTGCTCCGCGCCACAAAAAAGCGGCCCGGCAACCAAATCCGGTGTCATCCGTTACCGTCGCGACACTGCGTCGCGGCGTGATCTGGATCACAGCCAAGCGAATAAAATTCAGCTTGGGGCCGATGTCCTAGTCGAAGGATTCGGTTTCAGGTTCAACAGATTGCCGGTCAGAATCAGCGCCGCGCCGAGTCCGGTGAACAGGTCCAGCCGTTCCGAATAAATCAGCCAGCCCGCGGTCGCGCTGAGTGGAACCCGTAGAAAATCCATCGGGATCACGACGGTCGCATCCGCATGCAGCATCGCGCGCGCCATGCAGTAGTGCGAGAACGTGCCGCAAATCGCGACCAGCGCGACCCAGCCCCAGAGATGGACCGGCGGCCACGCCCAGACGTAGAGCGCGGGAAGCAGTCCTGCCGCAGATTGGACCACCAGCATCCAGAACAGGATCGCGAGCGGTTTTTGGGTCCGGGTGAGCGGCTTGACCATTGCGAACGAGACGCCTAAGTCGACGCCCGCCGCCAGCGCGCGCAC
>CADEDX010000572.1 GCA_902826195.1 uncultured Bradyrhizobium sp.
TCATCAGAGCGACGTTAGGCTGGAATCGGCGAGCACTCTTTTTTCTTCTTCAAGGAGTTTGTAATGCGTAAATTGTTTTGTCAGTTGACCGTGGCATCCATGGTCTGTTTGTCGATGGCTTCGGTCGCGTGGGCGCAGGCCGCCAAGCCGCAAAGTTCGGCCAAGACGCAGAGTTCGGCGAAGACGCAGAGTTCGGCCAAGCCGCATCGGCTGCTCATCCATGTCGATCAGAACGATCCGGCGGTGATGAATCTCGCGCTGAACAACGCCACCAACGTGATCGAGCATTACCGCGCCAAGGGCGAGGATGTTGACGTGGACATCGTTGCCTATGGTCCGGGCCTGAATATGCTGCGCGCCGATACGTCGCCGGTGCAAGACCGGATCAAGCAGCTGAAGGGTACCGCGTTCCCCAGCAAAGTGCAGTTCTCCGCTTGCGCCAATACCAAGGAGAACATGGAAAAGAAGGAAGGGCGCCCGGTCGCCGTGCTGCCCGACGCCACGATCGTTCCATCAGGCGTCGTCCAGTTGATGGAGAAGCAGGAAAAGGGCTGGAGCTACCTGCGTCCTTGAGCTGGATGTTTCGCCGCGCAGTGATTTGAATCCAGGCAGAGGTTTGGGGAATATTATGCGGAAATTGCAGGTATTGCTGATTTTCCTGTCGTGCGTCGGCGCCACCGGTGCGTCGGCGGACGATGCGGGCCGAATGGTTGCGCTACTGTTGGCCGCTCCGGAAGTGACGTCGTTATCGGAACTGGCAGGCAAGAACGTTGCCATCGATGAGGCCGCGGCGGCGTCGAACGGCGAAGCGCAGCGCAAGGTCGAAGCGACGGTCAACGCCAAATTGGCCGGCGGCCGGGCGAAGGCGCTGGACCGGTTGGTCAACGGGGAAGTGCCGGCGGCAATCCTGACGCTGGACTACCCAGAGACGGCCGATTGGTCTGCAGAAATCGCGGGCTTCAAGGTGTTTCGAATTCCGCTGTCGGATCGCCCTCAGGTGGCCACAACGGCAGCTGCGGATCCAGCGGTTTCCGTCGCTCAACCTGCGAGCCCATCGCCTTCGCCAGTTGAAGCCCAGGCCGAGATTGTCGATCCGGCGATCGTGTCTGCCGCCAAAAAAGTGCGCGAGCAGATGCGGGTTGCCACCGTCGTCGCGGAGCACGTGATGACGCTGAGGGATGCCGACAAGAAGGCGGTGTCTTCGCCGAACGGCGGCGAGCCGTCGGTCGCGATTGTCGTGGCTAAACCGGAAATCAAGTCGGTATCCGACCTCACCGGAAAAATTATCGCGATCGACGACAAGTATTCGAACGCGAACGCCAGGATTCATGCCGCGATCACTTCGGCGGGGGCGACCGACAGCCTGCTCGCCTCGAGCGAAAGCACGGCTATGGATCGGCTGCTCAGCGGCAAGGCGCCGGCCGCCGTCCTGACCCTGGTCTATCCGGAAACCGGATTTTCGACGATCGAAGGCTACAGCGTCTTTCGTGTTCCGCTGGCAGGCGTTCAGCCCAGCCGCTGATCGCGCGCGTCCCCGGTGCCTTCGCTGGCAGCTTTGGTCGCCGCCTTTTCCGCGCCCTTGCGGCTGGAAATCTCGACCGCCTTGCGGCCCGAGATTTCGTGGCCGGCGTCATCGGGCATCTGCCAGAAGAAATACGCCGACACCGCCGAGATGATCGAGACCACGAGGAATGCGGGCGGGAATACGCCCGCGGTCAGCTCGGTGACGTGCTGATACAGCATGGTCGATTCCACCGAGAACGCGCCGACCGCAACGCCCGCCGAGATCGCCAGCTGCTGATTGACGCTGACCAGCGTGGTGGCGCGGCTCATCTGCGCCGGCTCGACCTCGGCATAGGCGACCGTGTTGATCGCGGTGAATTGCAGCGAGCGGAAGAAGCCGCCGACCACGAGGATGATGAAGATCAGCAGCAGCGGCGTCTGCACCGTGAACAGCGCGCAGGCGGCGAGGAAGACCGAACTGACGACCGCATTAACCGTCATCATATTGCGGAAGCCGAAGGTGCGGATGATGCGGGCCGCCAGCGTCTTCATCCCCATGGCGCCGACGGCGGATGCGAACGTGACCAGGCCCGATTGGAACGGCGTCAGGCCGAAACCTTCCTGCATCAATAGTGGCAGCAGGAACGGCAGCGCGCCGATGCCAAGCCGGAACAGGAAGCCGCCTATGATGCTGGCGCGCATGGTGGAAAGCCGCAACAGCGAGAAATCCAGCACCGGCGATCCGGTCCGCCGCGCGTGCATGACATAGAGCGTCATCGAGATCGTGCCGACCACGACGAGGCCGGCGACGGTCGGCCAGGGCAGCAGATTGAGCCCCGCGACCGAGAGACCGAAAGCGATGCCGGCCAGGCCAATGCCGGCCAGGATCAGCCCGTAGAGATCGAAGCGTTCTGGATCCTCACTCCTGATCGGGTCGATGTACTTCATCGCCATGAAGATACCGAGCAGCCCGATCGGGATGTTGATCAGGAAAATCCAGTGCCAGGAGAAATAGGTGGTGATGAAGCCGCCGAGCGGCGGCCCGATCACCGGTCCGATCAGCGCCGGCACCGTTACCCAGGTCATGGCGTTGACCAGCGCGCTCTTGTCGATCGAGCGCAATAGCACCAGCCGGCCGACCGGTGTCATCATCGCCCCGCCCATGCCCTGCAGGATGCGGGCGATCACGAAATGGGTGACGTTCTGCGAAAGCGCGCAGCCGATCGACCCGATCATGAACACGCCGATCGCGATCGAGAACACCATGCGCGCGCCAAAACGGTCGGCGGTCCAGCCGCTGGCCGGAATGAACACGGCGAGCGAGAGCAGATAGGACGTGATGGCAAGCTTCAGCGTCAGCGGGCTGGTGCCGATGTCGGCCGCGATCGCCGGCAACGAGGTCGCAATCACCGTCGAGTCCATATTTTCCATGAACAGGGCGGTGGCGACGATCAGCGGGATCAGGCGTTCTTTGGTCATTGAAATCGGAGATTAGGAAAAGGGCAGGCAAGGGGCCTGTATCATCCCGTTGCCACGCAAGCCATTGCGGAACAGAGCAAACCACCTAAATCCTGCGTAACGCTGGTATGCACCGCGCCAGCCGCAGGAGGCTTGGAATGATCTACGTTCTCGCCACCTTGTTGCCGCCGCTCGGGCTGCTGCTGAACGGGCAGCCATTTTCGGCGATCTTCAACCTGGTCCTGATCGTGTTTTGCCTGATTTTCGGCTTGATTTTCCACGTCCTGCTGCTGGTGCCTTCGGCGCATACGTTGATCGTGGTGTACATGAAGCGGGAGGATCGCCGGCACCGCGAGGTGGTGGAGGCCATCCGCCAGCATGGCCAGCCGACCGGATACCGGTCGTAACGCGCCCCGCTAACCCCTTGGGATCACGGCTTTTCTCGAAAAGCCTGTGCATAGCTGGCAAACGCTTTGATTCGGCGTCCCGCCATGATATCGACCACCGTCAACCCCACCGATGGGCTTCGATTCGACGGCGATGCCGGTAGCATCGCCGGAGGCGGCGTTCATCCATAGTATTGATTGCGGCGGCAAGCCGCCGAAAGGAGTTGGCAATGGCGCAGGGACTTCAGGGCATCCGTGAAGCCTACACGTTCGACGATGTGCTGCTAAAGCCCGGTCTCTCGGATATCCTTCCCTCCGAGGCCGATATCCGCTCCTACGTCACCCGCGCGATCCCGCTCAACATCCCGATCATCGCATCCGCGATGGACACCGTCACCGAAGCGCGCATGGCGATCGCGATGGCGCAGTCGGGCGGCGTCGGCGTCATCCATCGCAATTTCGACCCCGAAGGGCAGGCCGCGCAGGTGCGGCAAGTCAAGAAGTACGAATCCGGCATGGTGGTCAATCCGCTTACCATCGGCCCCGATGCGATGCTGTCGGATGCGTTGGCGTTGATGAACGATCACGGCTTTTCCGGTATCCCCGTGGTCACCGGCGCTTCCAAGGGCGTACCGGGAAAGCTGGTCGGCATCCTCACCAACCGCGACGTGCGGTTTGCGACCGATCCGCGTCAGAAGATCTCCGAGCTGATGACGCATGAAAATCTCGTCACGGTGCGCGAGGGCGTCAGCCAGGACGAGGCCAAGCGGATGCTGCACCAGCACCGCATCGAAAAGCTGCTGGTGGTCGACGAACAGTATCGCTGCGTCGGCCTGATCACCGTCAAGGATATGGAAAAAGCGGTCGCGCATCCGCTGGCCTGCAAGGACGCGCAGGGCCGCCTGCGCGCCGCGGCCGCGACCACCGTCGGCGAGGGCGGTTTTGAGCGCACCGAGATGCTGATCGATGCCGGTGTCGACCTGATCGTGGTCGACACCGCGCACGGCCATTCCTCCCGCGTGCTGGAAGCCGTCAACCGCATCAAGCGGCTTTCCAACGCCGTGCAGGTCATCGCCGGCAACATCGCGACCAAAGAGGGGGCGCAGGCGCTGATCGATGCGGGCGCGGACGCGATCAAGGTCGGCATCGGCCCGGGCTCGATCTGCACCACGCGCATCGTCGCCGGCGTCGGCGTGCCGCAGCTCACCGCG
>CADEDX010000573.1 GCA_902826195.1 uncultured Bradyrhizobium sp.
ATGTCCTTTACCAACGTCGGCCGCTGAGGTTTCCTTATCCAGGCTCCGACATCTACCGCTCCTTCTTCGCCGGACCGGCACCCGCACCGGCCGTCAACGCAGATCGGGTCGCGATCGAGAAAGCCATGCCCCTCGGCGTCGGCCCCGAACGCACGGCACCTTGGATGAGGCTGTTTGTATCAATCATGACAAACGGCGCCACGCACACAGTCACGGCCGTCGCCGTGCTCAGCGCCTTCCATACCGTCATATCGCGTTACTGGCGCGCACTTCAGGATGATATCGGCCGGGAAGCAGCGCTTGCGGCATTGAAGGCGGCCCAAGGGGCGGATGGTAACGGCGACTGGCGGCGCTCGGCCATCGACCGCGCGATCGCTAGGGGCGGCGTCAACGAGATCGTGGCGCTGCTCGATCTCCACCGAATTGCCCTCGCGTACGTGACCAACAAGAAAGGCGGCGATCAGGTCATCGATGCGTTGGACGCGGCAGTTCAGCAGCGGCACCGTCTCGCGCACGAGAAGGTCGGGCCGTTCGCCTCGCGCTTGATCTCGGGCGGCGTGGACATGAAGGAAATCCAGGAAGTCATGGAGCTGGCCGAAGAGGCGTCGCCTGGCAAACCTTATCCACCACTCGACACACGCTTGCGCAGCATCGTCGCCACTTCGGCCATTAGCCACGGGGTGGACGTCGATCGGTTCAACAGTATGTTCTTCGCCGGTCTGCCCTCGGACATTGCCGAGTACATTCAAGCGTCGAGCCGCGTCGGGCGGGCTCACGTCGGATTTGTCTTGCTGATCCCGACGCCGCAGAGCCGTCGGGATCGCTATGTCGTCGAGACGCACGACATCTTTCACCGCTTCCTGGAGCGAATGATTGCACCGCCCGCAGTCGAGCGCTGGGCGGAGAACGCCATTCGACGGGTGCTCGCATCGGTCGTGCAGACTTGGGCCCTGTTGGAGGAGAGCACTCTTTTCGTACGCTCCGCAGATGCAGCAAAGGCGCGGCTCGCCTCATACGAAGTGACCTCTCCATTGGTCTCCGCCAGCAAAGCCAACCTTACCGGTTTTGTCGAACGGCTGGGCGAGTTCACTCTGGACGCGCTGGGTTTCCGAGGACGCGATGGGCAAGGCGCTCCAGTGTACGGGGATGTCTATCGCGCACTCGTCGAGCATGAGCTGACCAAGCTGGCGCGGCACCTGAGGACACTAGAAGGCCCAATGCGCATGCAGCAGTATTGGGACGAGCCGGACGCGGCCTTGCAGGCGCCGATGACTTCACTGCGGGACGTGGACGAGGCTGGCATCATCACGGCGGGGGCGTTCGACGCTTTGGCGACTGGCACACGTTCCGTGAACCAGGACGACCTATTGAAGGTGATGCGTGTCATTCGCCAGCAGCGTGGGGCAGCGGGCGAACTCGACTTGGATACGACGGCGGGGGGTTCTTGATGGGGCGTAGACCACAAAATCAAGCGCCGCGTCAGAGGCCGAGAATTGAAGACGACGGGGCGGGATCGGGTCCTCCGAAGCCACCGACAATGAGCAGGTCGCGTACCCAGTTGGCGACATCCTATGCGCCGGGAGTACTATTCACGTGGGAAGGAGCAAAGGGGATATGCCGCTCTGTCCCCATTCCCAATGAACTGCCGAGCGTCGAGCCTGCTACGAAACTCCTTGTGCAGAGCGGGATCATCGAATTCGCATCGAGCTGGTTCGAACGCGCATCCCGCATACGCCAGGGCGTTCCGATAGAGCTGATCCTGGACGACGCCTTTTATGACTTACGGACGTTGGAGATCAAACCGAACTGGAACCAGGACTTTCAGTTCAACGACCCGAAAGTGGTCGGCTATGTCCCTTATCCTCTGCTGTATCGCTGCGCCTCATGCGGGATGCTTCGCGAATTCGAAACCATCGGCGATCAACGACGCCGTCGCTTGCCGGCTCGATGCGGCGATCACAAGGCCCGATGGTCTCAAGTCGACGTCGTCTACGCGCATTGGTCCGGGCGCATCGAGCCGCTCAGTCCATTCAAGTATTACCTTGACCCGGCGAAGGGCGAGGCCTCTCGCATCCAGCAGTGCGAGTGCGGCAGCCAGGATTTTAAGCTTCGCAACCAAGCCCCGGTCTTCTCGGAATGGGGCTTTGTCTGCGACGGTTGCGGTAATACCCGCGACCTGAAACAGCCGGATAAGCTGACTTGGGAAGCCCTAGAGCGGGACAAGCAGGCCACGGGACGGGTCTACGAATTTATCGAAGTCGATATGTTGCCGGTGTCATATCGCGCGAATTCCGCGTTCTATCCCCAGAAGGGCAACTTCATCGAGTTCGCCGATCCGGAGGTGGTAAACCTTCTCCGTCCCGAACGGCAAAGCGATCTACTCCAAGAGGTGGCGCGCATCCATGGTTTCGAATTCAGCGCGCCGTCAAACGAAGAAATCCAACAAGCTCTGGCTGGAACCGACTTTGAAAACGAATGGGGTGAATACGAGGATTGCCTGAAGTTCGCAGAGAACTCTCGCGCCAGAGGGCAGGCCGCAAGGGCGGAGAAGCTGCTGCGCGACGCCGCCGATCTCAAGACGAAGTGGATCGCCGCTGAACTCATATCGCGCGGGACGGTACAAAGCGCCGCTCTGACCACACGCTCGGTGACTCGGCGGGATTGGGCGCGTCGCTACGACCCTATCCGATTGACCATCGAGCATGACCGTTTCGTGAAGGAGCAGATCGTCGCGGGCAAGGAGCGCGGGCCTCGCGCCGTCGATGTTCGGGATCCCGACCGCTTGCTGACCGACGCCTATGGCGATGAAGCTCGCATGGATCGCTACCGCGCTGCGATCAACGGGCCCTTGACCGAAATGGGTGTCAGCGAACTCGTCTTGATCCGAGGGTTGCCGATCTGCGAATTCAGCTTCGGCTATACGCGCGTGTCCTCCGATCCTGTCTACGTTCGGGAATACAACAACCGGCGGGTCGATATGCCTGTCCGGCTCAATGCCTTCCCCCAAATGAAAAACGGGAAAAGGCCGATCTATCTGACCCGGCAGAATAACGAAGCGCTATATTTCCGCCTGGATGAGCAGCGAGCCCGCCGATGGCTCGCGGCGAATGGCGTCGAAGATCTTGCTGACGACAAAACCGTGGGCGCGAGCCTCCTTGAGACCTACTCCGATTTTGGATCATTCCTCGAAGAGTTTCGCCAACGGGAGAACCGTGGCGCGATAAGGCGGGCAATCGCGCCGTACACCTACCTCCTGCTGCATTCGCTTGCCCACCAAGTCATGCAGTCTCTCGCCGACGTCTCAGGTGTCGACCGGGACGGACTGGGCGAGTACGTCTTCCCCGCAGATCTCGCATTCGTCGTTTATCGCCGAGGGATGACGCCGGACCTCGGCAACATATCAGCGATGTGGCGCAACCACGCGCGCGAGTTTCTGCGTCGGATGCGCGATGCACGCACTCTTCGGTGCGGATCGGGTTCGCTATGTGACACACGCGGGGGAGCCTGTCCGGCGTGCATCATGGTATCAGAAGTGACGTGTATCGCGTCTAACCAGCTGCTGTCGCGGGCCGCTCTCCGTGGCGGTGCACCCCCCACGTGGGAGCCGCGAGACAACCCGCCGCTCGTCGGGTTTTTCGATCCCGCCCTGAGTGCGCCATGACCGGGCCGCTGATTGCGCCATCGGCTCGCGCTCGGTTCGTCGCGACGTTGCCGCCAGAACCGAGCCGGATCGGCGAGGAGCTACGGATCGCCGCCGGAGCCGCCTTCACGACTCTGACAGCCACCCACGAGGCCTTCGTTCATCTCGGCGCGCGTGCAAAGCGAAGGCTTGTCGTGCTGACACCCTACATCGACAGCGCCGGAGCTTCTTGGGCCTCCGACCTCTTCGAAAAAACGGAGGCTTATGAACGCGTGCTGGTTCTGAGGGGGCGGCAGCAACTTTCGACCTGTGGATTAGGCGGCGAGCGCTTGGAATCGCTTGCGACGCATATCTACGACTACAGCTTCACCTCGACGGACGAAAACGGTCGCGAGATGCTGGAAACGTTTCACGCAAAGATCGTTCTGGCAGATGGTGCCGCAGCTTATGTGGGCTCTGCGAACTTCCTCTATCGATCGCGAGAGATAAATCTGGAATGTGGAGTATTGCTGGAAGGCGACGCCGTCGCTCCCGTAGTTGTTGTTGTGGATGCGATTTTGTCCATGATGCGGAAGTAGCGCCGCGCGCACGCTGAAGCGGGCTTACCAACAGCGTCTACTGCCGACGCGGCCGCAAACAAGATTATGCTCCGCAAAACAGGATGTCTTCTCGGGCTGTGAGAACGGCTAGCACTGAAGCGGCACATGATGCCGCGCCCATGGGAAGTACTGTCGATCGCCCATGAAATCGGCTTTGGCGCATCGCTGAATGCGTCCTGATTGAGCTGCGTGCAATGTTAGAGTTTACCCATCGCGTGCTCATGCTCGAAAAGAACCGGCTCAGAATCGACGACGCCTGCAGCCTGCATGAACGGAGCCTCCGAAAGACGCCTGTGTAAGTTCAGAATGCGCTTTTCT
>CADEDX010000574.1 GCA_902826195.1 uncultured Bradyrhizobium sp.
GCCTTGGCGCGGTATTGGATCGGCACCAGTTCCGCCGCGGCGAACCGATACATCTGCAGGCAGGCCACCGCGTAGCCGAGAACGAGGCCGCCGGCGCACATGACGAGGAAGTTGGCCGTGTAAAGCCCGATGCACATCACGGTGGCGCCGGCCATGCCGAACAGCGAGCCGACGCGGAAGCCGATGCTGCGGCCGATACGCTGCATCAGCAATGCTGCCGGGAACACCCAGATCATCACGCCGATGTGCTGCATCGTCACCGGCAGGTTGGCGAACTCGGGATGGGGATAGAAGGTGATGACGGACAGCCCCGTCGCCGCAAACATCATCGTGTTGCAGGACTGGCCGACGGCCTGGCAGCAGGTGAGCAGCAGCAGATTGCGCCGGGTGCGCCGGTCGAGCCCCGGTTCCGGATCGGCTTCAGGCTTGAGTCCGGAGTGGGGAGTAAGCGCATCCATTATTGTTCTTGCCCAATCGCTCAAGGGACGCCGCGCGACGCAGGGACGCACCCCGCGGCGCTTGACCTTGTCGAGGAAAAGCGACTGCGGCTCAAGGAAAAAGAGGAATATTTTTGCTGCCTAGGCCTGCGTCAAAGGCATAACAGTCTCTCCCCCGTTGATGGGTCGCTCAAATCGCGTAAGTTCACCATGGTGTTCGCGCCGGAAAGCCGGCCCAAAAGTATGAAGACCAGGGCGGGGGACGGGATGGCCGATGATCTGAAATTCACGGTCCAGCGCCCGCCGGCCTATGGCGAATTGACCGATGTCCTGCCGGGATTGTTCTGGGTGCGGCTGCCGACGCCGAACGCGCCCAATCACGTCAATTGCTGGCTGCTCGACAACGGGCCGGGCTGGACCATGGTCGATTGCGGTTACAACACCGACGACACGTTCGAGATCTGGGACAAGCTTTGGCGCGGCCTGCTGCGCAGCCGTCCCCTGCAAAACCTCGTCTTCACGCATACGCATCTCGATCATTTCGGCCTTGCCAGTTTTTTTGTGAAGGAAACGAAAGCCACGGTGCATCTGCCGCTGGCCGAATGGCTCAACGCGTGGAAGATCTGGCACGAGCGTGAAGAGGGGCCGGACGAGCAGTTTGCCGTCTTCGTGAAACGCAACGGTGCCTCGGACGACGATGCGGCGAAGATCATCGGCGCCCAGCGTCCGTTGAAATATCTCGGCCTGCGGCCGCCGCGCGAATTCATTCGCATCCGCGACGGCGATGTTGTGACGACGGGAAAGCGCGAGTGGCGGGTGATCACCGCTGGCGGCCATTCGGTCGAGCAAGCGCTGTTTTATTGCGAAAGCGAAAAGATCCTGATCGCAGGCGACCAGGTGCTGTCGCACATGACGCCGTCGGTGATTACGCCGGCCGCGCAGCCGGAGGCCAATCCGATGAAGGAATATCTGGACTCGCTGGCGCGGCTCGAGACACTGCCGCCTGATACGCTGGTGCTGCCGTCGCACGGCCTGCCGTTTCGCGGGCTGCATGACCGGCTCGCACAGTTGCGCGAGCATCATCAGGCGCGGCTCGATGATGTCGCCTCCGTCATCAGCGGAAAGACCCATGCGTTTGCCCTCGCGCAGGACGTGTTCCCGCGGGTGCTGTACGCCAATCCGCGCCAGGCGTTCGGCGAGTCGCTCGCGCATCTTAACATGCTGGCCTCGCTCGGGCGGCTGACGCGCGATGTCGACGCTGATGGCGCGATCACGTTTACGCCGGCGTGATTACCGAACCTGATCTTCCCAAGGCGTCGGCCGGCCTGTTTCGCTCCAAGGGCTGGCAGGTCGCCATGATCGGGATTGGAACGGCCACGGCACAGCTCGATACGTCGGTGAATATTGCGTTCCCCGCGATAACCCGGAGCTTCGATCTCGGCATCGCCGATATCCAGTGGGTCGTCATCTGTTACGTGCTGACCTACGCCAGCCTGCTGCTGGCGCTCGGGCGCGTCGGCGACACCGTGGGTCATGCGGTCGTCTTTCGGGTCGGCCTGGCCTGGAGCGCAACCGCGCTCCTGCTCGTCGCTTGCTCGCCGAGCTACGGGGCGATGCTGGGGTTCCGCTGTCTGCAGGGCGTCGGCGCCGCACTGGTGCTGAGCTGCGGCGTGGCGCTGGTGACCTCGCTCTACGGCGAGGAACGGCGCAGCCGGGCGCTCGGCATCTATACGATGATGATGGCGATCGGATGGATGCTGGGTCCGCTGCTCGGCGGTGCGTTGACCGCGATCTGGGATTGGCCCGCGGTGTTCTGGTTCCGGATTCCCATCGCGGTCGCGGCGCTGTTGTTGTTGCGCGGTCTGCCGGTTTCACCGCCGCGCCAGGCCGGCGATCGGTTTGACATCATCGGCGGGATCGCGCTGGTTCTGGGCCTGGTGACGATGCTGCTGGCGCTCAACCGCGTTCGCGAATTTTCCGCCGTCTGGTTCGCCCTGCTGTCGGCCGCGGCATTGTTCGCTTTTGTTGTCCGCGAGAAGCGCGCGGCGCGTCCGATCATCGCCATCGACATTCTCCGGCTGCCGGGTTTTGCGTTGCTCAATCTCGTCAGCGTGCTGGCCAATCTTGCGGCCTTCTCGGTCTGGCTGCTGGTGCCGTACTTTCTGGCGCGCGTTCCCGGTTACGCGCTGGTTGGCAACGGCGCCATCCTGGCTGCGGCGGCGGCAGGAGCGGTGTTGGCGGCGCCGATCGCCGGCCGCTTCGTCGGGCGATCCATTTCCGCCGAGCGGCTTGCGATCATGGGGGCGGCCGCGATTGGCGCGGGTCTCTTGCTGATCAGCGTGTGGACGGAGCAAACGCCGACCGCGCTGCGGGTCGCCGGGCTCATCGTGCAGGGCGTCGGCCTCGGCCTGTTCCAGCTTGCCTATTCGGATATCGTCACGGCCGCGCTGCCGCTGAGGGATCGCGGCGTCGCCGGCAGCCTCGTCCTCCTGACGCGAACGCTGGGCACGGTGACCGCGGCCTCGATCGTGCTGATGGCGTTCGAGATACTGCAGCACCACCACAGTTTCCTCGAAGCTTTCCAGCGGACGTTTCAGCTGGCCGCCTTGCTGGCGTTTGCTGCTGCGGGGCTGC
Organism: uncultured Bradyrhizobium sp.; assembly: GCA_902826195.1. Lineage (GTDB taxonomy): Bacteria > Pseudomonadota > Alphaproteobacteria > Rhizobiales > Xanthobacteraceae > Bradyrhizobium. The sequence continues at coordinate 3,072 of CADEDX010000574.1, forward strand.
TGGCGTTTTCGGCCCGCAGGATCGGTGCCTCCTAATAGCCCCGCCCGCGATCCACCACGTTCTCCAGCGCGCCGCCGGCCTCGAAACGCGCGATCTGCTCTGCGACATATTTCGATATTTCGTCGGCATCGGTATCGGCAGCGTTGTGCGGCGTCAGCACCACCTTTGAGTGGGTCCAGAACGGGCTGTCCGCGGGCAGCGGCTCGGTGGCGTAGACGTCGAGCGAGGCGCCGCCGAGCGTGCCGTCGTCGAGGCTTTGCAGGATGTCGGCTTCGTTCTGCAGGCCGCCGCGGCCGGCATTGATCAGCACTGGTGCGCCGAGCGGGCTGCTGCGATTGAGCTTCTCGAACAGCGCGCGGTTGAGGACGTGCCGCGTCTCCGGCGTCAGCGGCAGCAGGCAGACCAGGATATCGGTCCGATGCAGGAACGCATCGAATTGCGCTTCGCCGTGAAAGCAATCGATGCCGGGAAGCATCTTCGGGCTGCGGCTCCAGCCCGCCACGCGGAAACCGAGGCGCTTCAGCGCATCGGCCGCATCGGCTCCCAGCGTACCCAGCCCCATGACGCCGACCGAGATCGCGCCCGCCGCCCACTGCAGTTTCGGCGCCCAGCGCTTGGCGCGCTGCGACTCCCGCAAATAGAGTTCCTGGCGGTGGTGCATCAGCACATGCAGCACGACGTATTCGGTCATCCGCGCGGTGAGGTCGGTGACGGCCACGCGCACCAGCGGCACGTCGGGCAGCGAGCGGTCTGCCATCAACGCGTCGACGCCGGCGCCCAGGTTGAAGATGACGCGCAGATTGGGGAAGGCGGCCAGCTCGCCCGGCTGCGGTTTCCACACCGCGGCATAGTGCACCTCGGCCGGATCGAAGGTATCAACCGGCAGCAGCCGCACGGGACGGTCCGGGCAGACGCCTTCGAACCGGCCTTTCCAGCGTTGTGGCGACCAGTTGTCGGTCCCGCCATGGACCAGGATGGCGAGCGCGCCTTTATTCACCGTCATTCTTCCCGTCGTCCCTCTCGTTTCGTCACGTGGCGTGACCAGCCGCACATCGTCGATCGAAGCGCTTCTCTAGCCTCCTTTGATCGAACAAGGGAGACGGCAGATGTGCGGACCGACCCCCATCGACGAGCAAATTGCGCGCCAATTTGCCGCGCCGTTGGGTATCGTCAGATGATACCGGCTTTGTTCGCCGCGGTCGCAGTGGCGTCGCTGGCGGTTTGCTGGCGCAACGCCCGGTGTGAGGGAATGAGCCGTATCGAGATTTTCCAGATGCGAATGAAGACCCTGTTTCTGGTTCTCGTCCTGTGCAGCCTTTGTTCCAAGGTGACCGTCCACACCTACCGGCACTTCAATCCGCTGCCGCCTGCGATCGTCGGCCCCTGACGGCCACGGAACATCGGAAAATATCTTCGACCCACCTGTCGGCAGCGGGCATAATCGTTCGTCATCATGACAACGGAGATGCCAGTCCTCATGC
>CADEDX010000575.1 GCA_902826195.1 uncultured Bradyrhizobium sp.
TATCGCGAACGCTCGCCTGTCCAGCCCCGCTCAATTCAGCTTCTTAACGGACGACTAGGTACCCACCCGAGTTTCTGGCGAACCTTGCTAGCGTCACCAACGAGGAGGTCTACTTCGGTCGGGCGAAAATAGGTCGGGTCGATGCGAACGATGGTTTTTCCGGATTTCTTGTCGACGCCTGTCTCGTCAACTCCCTTACCTCTCCATTCAATGGTACGCTCGATCTCGGCAAAAGCACATTCAACAAAATTGCGTACGGACCGTGTTTCTCCCGTGGCTAGCACAAAATCCTCAGGCGCGTCGGCTTGAAGGATCATATGCATACCCTCAACGTAGTCTCGCGCGTGCCCCCAATCACGTTTTGCGTCGAGGTTTCCAAGATAGATCACATCTTCGAGGCCGACCTCTATGTTTGCTACTCCGCGCGTAATCTTGCGAGTAACGAACGTCTCCCCGCGCACGGGGCTTTCATGATTGAACAGAATGCCATTGCTAGCAAACATCCCGTAGGCCTCGCGGTAGTTCACGGTGATCCAGTAGCCGTAGAGCTTCGCTACGCCATATGGCGAACGCGGATAAAATGGCGTCGTCTCCTTCTGTGGAATTTCTTGCACAAGGCCGTACAGTTCGGAAGTCGATGCTTGATAGAACCGCGTATCTTTCTCCATCCCGAGGATGCGGATAGCTTCTAGCAAACGAAGAACCCCGATCGCGTCCGCATTGGCGGTGTACTCTGGACTCTCGAAACTGACTGCGACATGACTTTGTGCTGCCAGATTGTAGATTTCAGTTGGCCGGATATCCTGGACAAGCCGTATCAAATTCGTCGAGTCAGTCATGTCGCCGTAGTGCATTAGGAAACGTAAATTACCAGCGTGCGGATCACGATAGAGATGATCGACGCGAGCGCTATTGAATGACGACGATCGCCGCTTGATACCATGCACTTGATATCCAAGCTGCAGAAGGTATTCAGCAAGATAAGCTCCATCTTGACCGGTGATGCCAGTTATTAGTGCCACACGTCGGCTATCAGTTTGAAGGGTCATCGCGTTTCACAAGTTTTCCTATAAGCCTGTCGAACGAACGTAACATCGAAAGAAATCGATACTGACCGTCAGGACAAGCACTGAGGTCTCTTAGTTGGGAAGAAGGCCGAGCTGATCCGTTTTTGGGACGCTCGTTATACCGTGCGAGCTAATCCGGCGCGATCATGCTAATCCGGCGCGATCATAATGGCTGGCCGCGGCCTCTTCGGAGTTCAGTCAAGATCCGGTTCGCCAAACTGATAGACCTTCTGAGCGATTGCCAAAAATAGTGCGGTCAGAGTGAATATCCGACGAGCAGTATGCCACCGACGATAAGGATTGCGATCATGTGGAATCCACAGACGATTGACGCTGCTCATGTATCACGGACAGTACAGTTTCCGCTAGGTCAAATGTCTGGTTTGCCCGGGTCGTGCATGCGCTGAATAAAGGACCACGTTGAAGAATGGCGTGCGTTCAGTTCAGCATGCACAAAATTGTGAGTGTTTTCAGTTCCTTCTCGGATTAAGGGGGGGCGTCGGGTGCGATTCGCGGCCTAAGCAATTGGTTGTGCCCGCTAGCAAGGCCGCTTCTGACAATCCTTTAAGGCAACCAGCTGATTTCTATGTTATTCTACTCGCTTAGCGCCTTCGGGCGTCGTGACTGCATGCAGTAGTAATGTCACGTCGTGCATCGCGTGGGACGTGTCAATTCCCGGAGCTTCGTAGAATCCTCTTTAGGAATTTCTCGAGATCGCCGCCCGTAAACAAGTAGCCTCTAATCCCTGCGGCTAGCGCAGCTTCCAAGTCGGATTGCCTATCGCCAATGAGAAAACTTCGGCTCTTGTCGACCGGAAATCTGATCAGTAAGTCCTCGATCATGCCAGGTGCCGGCTTTCGCCGGTGGCTCAATTGACGGTACTCCCTCACAACAGCCTCGGGGTGATATGGGCAGTATTCAAAGGCGTCAATATGCGCTCCGAGTCTCGAAAGATCTTCATCCATGCGCGCGTGAAACAAATCGATATCAGTTTCCCGATAGAGTCCTCGGGCAACTCCGGATTGGTTTGTTATCACGAAGGTGAAATACCCGGCATCATTTGCGGTCTTCACCGCCTCCCTTGCTCCATCTATCCACGAAAGCTTGTTTGGGTCGTAGGCATAGCCAGTATCATGGTTGAGTACTCCGTCGCGGTCAAAAAAAATCGCTGGCTTCATCCACGTTGTTTCCTCGCATAAGGACGAGCGACTATCCGGACCAGATTCAGGGAGAGATGTTGTACCTAGTCAGAACGCAACGGATTGCCGTTGTCGTCGAAGCAAGAGCCTTGTAAAATCAAGCGTCAAGTAGCTACGCAGCATGTGTGTTTCGGTCCAGCTTCTGTCAGGCGTATCTTTGGAACTGAGTTGGCCAGAAGCGGGCACAATAGCCAGCGACCTTTCAACTTTTAGCGAAGCACGGGGATTATGTCTCTAGGGAATCTGATGCCGACGTTTTTGCACGCGCGAATGAGCATACGGTAAGACCAGATGTCTCTACGTAGGAGAATGCGGGAGCCTTCGGCTTGGTGAAGGACCGGGCTCGCTGGACCTTGGGGGCGGATGTCTTTGCGATCTTGGCCGCCTTGACGCTGCCGTGGTCGACGAGCTTGCCGGGCATCTTCGTGCCGTGCTGGCTGATTGCCGTTGCTGCGGTAATGGACTGGCGAGCTTTCGGTCGATCGCTCATCCGGCCAATCTGCTATTGGCCGTTGGCGCTAGCGGCTCTCGCTGCGATAGGCATTCTCTGGTCAGACGCGTCCTGGGCTGAACGGTTCCGGGGGGCCAGTCCGCTGCTAAAACTGCTAGTCCTGCCGGCGCTATTCTATCACTTTGAACGGTCGTCGCGCGGCATCTGGGTGCTGGTCGCGTTTCTCGTTTCCTGCGTTCTCCTTATGTTGATGTCCTGGCTTGTAGTTTTCGAGCCCAGCATCTCGCTCAAGGCGCCTGATTCGTGGGGAGCAGGCCGCGGAATTTTCGTCAAAAACCATATAGCTCAGAGTCAGGAGTTCGGGCTCTGCGCGGTGGCGTTGGCCTATCCAATCGTCTGGCTGCTGCAATCCGGCCGCATATGGCAGGCGCTAGCGCTCGGCGCGATCTCATTCAGCTTCGTCGTCAACATGGCGTTTGTGACCATCTCACGCACCGCCATGGTCACGATTCCTATCATGATCGTCGTGTTCGCGCTGCTGCATCTGACGTGGCGATCCAGGCTGCTGATCGCTGTCGGGCTGCTCGTCGTCACGGCAGTGTCCTTTGCTACGTCGCCGCAGTTGCGGCAAACGCTGGATACTTTCGCGCAGGACTACCGGCTTTATGCGACCAGGGATGAGGCAACCTCGGCAGGACTGCGGCTAGAGTTTTGGAAAAAGTCACTGCGTTTTTTCATCCAAGCGCCCATGATCGGCCACGGCACGGGATCGACACAGGGGCTATTCGAGCGGGCTGCGAATGGCGACGCTGAGAGCGCTAGCGGCAAGATCATTAACAATCCGCACAATCAGACACTGAATGTCGCAGTCCAGTGGGGTGTCGTTGGCATTGTTCTGCTATACGCGATGTGGTGGGCCCATCTTCGGCTGTTTCGCGGCGAAGGGTTGGTCGCCTGGATCGGGCTACTGGTTGTGGTACAAAATATCTTCACGTCACTGTTCAACTCTCACATATCCGACTTCCACGAAGGCTGGATGTACGTGCTGGGAGTAGGGGTGGCGGGCGGAATGGCGGTGCGCGCAAAATCCTGGCCCGACCTTAGGGGGCCGACTTGAATGATTGACCAAAAGTATTTGAGCCCCAGAATCTACTTATTAGAGCGCTGCTCGGAGTTTCGGTCAGTTGGTATGCTTACGAACCGAGGTCTAGCAACCGAGTGGCGCCGTGTTCGTCGGGGGTCGACTCGAGTCGTAGCTTGAGCATCTCCGAGAGGTTCCGCATGAGATGCTCGCAGCGCTATTGAAGTGCACCGACCCTGAGCAAGCAAGGCGTGTTGTAGGGCTCGAACGCTTTTGAGTGACCTCCGCTGAATTTTCATCCAGTGACTGTTAGGGTCTCTGGGTTTTGTTCGCCGAGTGGCGCAGGTGGAGCAACGGGCGATCGGCGGAGCTGGTCGGGGTTGCGCAGCCGATCGTCCGTTGCGGTGAAGTGGCAGCGTAGGCTGCCGGGGTGAGATATTTCAGCGAGGAGTGTGGGCGGTCGCCGTTGTAGTCGGCAACCCACACCGCAATCTTTGTCCTGGCGTCGTCGAGATCGAAGAACAGGGTCTCGTTGAGTAGTTCATCTCGCATACGTCCGTTGAAGCTCTCGACGAAGGCATTCTGGATCGGTTTGCCCGGTGCGATGAAGTGCCAGTTGATGCTGGTGTCCTTGCATGGCATTGCAAGTGAACTCGGTGCCGTTGTCGGAGATGACCTGCCCCTGAAGTGTCACCCAGTAGCGGTTAGAGTCTCAGCGGATGTTACGCCGTTTGGCGCGGTGTGA
>CADEDX010000576.1 GCA_902826195.1 uncultured Bradyrhizobium sp.
AGAAGGTCTGGATGGAGCCGGATCGCGGGTTTCTCAGCGACGAATTCTACAACATGCCAGGCCTCGGCGCGCTCTACAGCCGCGCCTCGACCTACATCTTCGGCGACTGGAACAAGTGCGGCGAGTTGATGGGGCTGGCACCTTACGGCCGGCGCGACCAGGTCAAGCATCTGCTCGACATGAAAGACGGCGAGTTGCGCGTGCCGCACTGGACCGGCGATTTCAAGCAGCCCTACGTGTTCGAGCCGGGCAGCAATTGGGAGAAGAGCCCGGCGATGCGGCACTGGGAGGATTTCGCATGGCGCACGCAGGATGATACCGAAAACGTGCTGCTGGCGCGCGCCCGCTGGCTGCGCGAGACGACCGGCGCAAAAAACCTCTGCATGGCCGGCGGCGTTGCGCTGAACTGCGTCGCGAACGGGCGGGTGGCCCGCGAGGCCGGTTTTGAAAACGTCTGGATCCAGCCCGCGGCCGGCGACGACGGGATTGCGATCGGCTGCGCCTATTACGGCTGGCTCGAGATCCTCAAGCAGCGCCGCGCATTCGTGATGGATCATTCCTATGTCGGCAGGCGCTATAGCGATCAGGAGGCCGCCATGGAATTGCAGAAATTCCTGGTGCGCATCCAGGTCGATGCCGTCAAGAGCGACAATGTCTGCCGCGACACTGCAAAGCTGCTCGCCGATCAGAAAGTAATCGGCTGGTTTCAGGACCGCTCCGAATTCGGGCCGCGCGCGCTCGGCAATCGCAGCCTGATTGCTGACCCGCGCAAGCCTGAAATGAAGGACATCCTCAACAGCCGCGTCAAGCACCGGCAGGCGTTCCGCCCGTTCGCGCCGATCGTGCTGGCCGAGCGGATGAAGGAAATCTTCGAGGGTGACGAGGATTCACCGTTCATGCTGATCGCGAAGCCGGTTCGCCCCGAATGGCGCGAAAAAATTCCGGCGATCGTGCATGTCGACGGCACCGCGCGGGTACAGACCGTGCGCGAGGCGACCAATCCGATGCTCTATCGCCTCTTGAAGGAGTTCGAGGCGCTGACCGGCGTTCCCGTGCTGATCAACACCTCGTTCAACATCAAGGGCGAGCCGATCGTGGAAACGCCGCAGGATGCCGTGAACTGCTTCCTGACCACGGGCGTCGATCATCTGGTGATTCACGATACGATCGTGTCGAAGACCGCGATGCACAAGGTGGTCGCGCCGCTGGTCAACATCGCGGCCGACGTACGGACGCTGGTGGCATCGACCGCGCAGCCGGCCTGACGCCGGCTGCGGCACATCAGCCCGGCGTCGCCGGCGTGGCTTTCGGCGGCGTCGGCTTGAGCGGCTTGTCCTGCCGCTTCGACCAGGAGATGTAGTAGGCGACGACGGTCATGATCGCAATGCCGGTCACGCTGACGAAGATCTGCGCGAGCAGCGAGCCCGAGCTCATCGATAGTTGGAAGTGCCCGACGAACGACAGGAACACGCCGACGCAGAACACGGCGAGCGACTGCTGGCCGCAGACCACTAGCGGATCAAAAATCTTCCACTCCAGGCCGGGCCATTCCTTCGGCACGAAGCGAATGACCAGGATCACGATGGCGACGAAGTGCAGGAAGCGGTAGGGCGCGAGGTTGGTCTTGTCGTTCGGGTTGAACGTCGCATACAGCCACTGCGGGAACATGTCGCCGAAGGCCGGGAATTTGCCGGCCATGGTCATGGTCAGCGAGAACACGAGATATGCGGCGCACAGGTAGATCGTCGCGGGCGCGTTGATGATGTGGAGGTTCTTGCGGGCGCCGCCGAGCGCGCACCAGGCGCCGAACACGAACAGCACCTGCCAGGCGAACGGGTTGAAGTACCAGGTGCCCTGCGGGTAGGCCGGCAGGTTCCAGCCGGTCTGCCGCGACACCAGCCACAGCACGATGGCGGCGATCATGGTCCAGTTGGGCTGGCGCAGCATGATCCACAGCACCGGCGGGAACAGGCCCATCAGCACGATGTAGAGCGGCAGCACGTCGAGATTGACCGGCTTGAACTTCAGGAACAGGCCCTGCCGCAGCGTCTCGGTCGCGTTGTCGACCAGGCCGACGACGTTGAATTCATTGACCAGCTCGGAATCGCCGAAGCGCAGCGCCAGGTAGCTGATCGAGGCGATATAGATCACGAACAGGATGATGTGGGCGACATAGAGCTGCCAGACCCGCTTAGTCAGCCGGGTGGCGCCGACGATGAAGCCGCGCTCCAGCATCATTCGGGCATAGACGAAGGAGGCGGTATAGCCGGAAATGAAGACGAAGAGGTCGGCGGCGTCGGAAAACCCGTAATTGCGGGTGGTGATCCAGTTCACGACGTTGTCGGGGATATGATCCAGATAGATCGCCCAATTGGCGACCCCGCGAAACAGGTCGAGCCGGAGGTCGCGTCCTTTGTCGGGCAGGGTAGCGTTGATTTTCATGGCTGCCGCTTTGGGGTGATGCTTTCGGAAGGATGGCGCCGCCGAACCTTGTCCCGGCTGCCGGGTAATTCAGATCCGGGGTGGCTCAAGATTGTCACAGTACGGCATAATGACTATACCGCTACGAAAATGGTACATCCGGGTTTCCGGAATCACCACGATTCCTGAAGGGTGTCTCTATACTATCCCGTCGGTTTCCACCAACGGCTACCATGTCGCATTCGCTCGAGGACCTAACCATCCATGACCGCTCGCATTTTCAAGCCCGCCAAGAACGCGATGCAATCGGGCCGGGCCAAGACCCGGGAATGGCAGCTCGACTATGAACCCGAGCAGCCTCGGGCGGTCGAGCCGCTGATGGGGTGGACCTCGTCCGGGGACATGAAGCAGCAGCTCACCCTGCATTTCGACACCAAGGAGGACGCGGTCGCCTATTGCGAGCGCAAGGGCATCGCCTATCAGGTGATCGAGCCCAAGGATTCGGTGCAGCGCCAGGTCGCCTACGCCGACAATTTTGCCTTCAAGCGCGTCGACCCCTGGACGCACTGAGCCGCGGAGCCTGCCGTCATGGCCGGGACAACCCCGGGCATGACCAATCCGCGATTATTGTGCCGGGGCGGGCGGGATCGGCAACGGCGCGTCCTTGGCGACGCCGAGCACCGGAAACGTCCTGATGTTGCGGACTTCCGGCATCGCGGAAAACTGCAGGAGCTGCTGGTGTATGCCCTCGACGTTCCGCGCCACGCATTTGAGCAGGTAGTCGGCATCCCCCGAAATCCGCCAGCTCTGCAGCACCAGCGGCACGGCGGCGATCGATTTTTCGAAGGCCTGCAGCGGGGCCTGGGCCTGGCTCTGCAACTGGATCAGCACGAAGGAAATCACCTCGTAGCCGAGGCGGGTCTCGTCGAGGGTCGCCCTGATCGCGCTGACATAGCCGCGCTCGCGTAACGCGCGCACCCGCCGCCGGCAGGGCGGCTCCGACAGGCCGACCCGTTCCGCAAGCTCATTGTTGCGAATGCGGCCATCCCGCTGCAGCTCGGACAGGATTTTGAGGTCGATGTCGTCGAGGGAAGGGCGTTCCGTCATCGGCGCGCCAGCCTGCTGCGCGTGGACGCAGTCGGGGAAGGCGCGCGCGCGGGTTGGGCCCGCGCACCTTTTGCGCCGGGCGCGACACTCGAGAGCACCAGCTTTTCGTGGGCGGCGACGATCGCTTCCTTGGTCAGCCGCCCGCCGGGGCGGTACCAGGCGGTGAGGCCGGTCAACAGCGCCAGGATGGCGAATGTCGCGACCTGGATGTCGACGACCTCGAACTCGCCTTCGGTGACGCCCTCGCTGAGGATTTCCGCAAGCCGCCGCTCATAGGCGCCGCGCAGGGCGACGATCGCTTCGTAGTTCTTCGGCTCCAGGCTGCGCAACTCGGAATTGGCGATGAAGACCTCGCGCTTGCGGGTCATGTGATAGGTGACGTGGAAGGCGGTGAAGGCGCGCAGCTTGTCGACCGGCCGCACTTTGCCCTGCAGCGCGCGGTCGAGCTGGCGTAACAGTTCGTTGATGTGGTCGCGGATAAGTTCGAACAGCAGTTCCTGTTTGGTCGAGATGTGGTTGTACAACGAGCCCGACTGGATACCGACTTCGGCGGCGAGCTGGCGCAGGCTCATGGCGGCATAGCCGTGTTCGAAGATCAGGCGCAGTCCCGCTTTGCGGATCGCCTCCATCGTCTTCGGGCCGTTCGAGCCGATCGTGCGCGCCATGGGGCCTCTTAAGTTCGCCGGTTGAAACGAGCGGTCGATTGTATAATCCTGACACGAAAAGACATTGATTTCAATCTTATGGAGTGATCAATTGCGCGAAGATAGGTTCCACTTGCGGCTCGGTTAAAAAAACGTATGATTGTTTAATAGAGCAAGACATACCGGGGGAAATGATGGCCTCGAACAGGGCGCTGTTGCTCAATTTCGATCTCGGCGAGACGGCGGATGCGATTCGCGAGACGGTGCATGCATTCTCGCAGAACGAGATCGCGCCGCGCGCCGCCGAAATCGACCTCAGCAACGAGTTTCCGCGCGACCTCTGGCCGAAGATCGGCGCGCTCGGCCTGCAC